>JBBQDE010000159.1:0-6542 GCA_038319425.1 Gemmatimonadales bacterium | reverse complement strand
GGACCGGCGGGACCGGTCACCGAGCCCTCGAGGGTGATGGTGTTCTGGGCGTGCGCCATCGTCGACGAACAGGCGACGGCGAGGAGCGCGACGAGGAGGCGACGAAGCGGGAAGGGCATGAAGCTCCGATGCGGTGAGGCGGATGCGCCGAGGGGGAAAGGGCACGCGGGCGCCGTGGGTGAGCGCTGTCGCGACATGGAATCCGGCGCGAGATTATAAGCCACTCCTCATGGATCGGCTACCCGTGCATTCCTTGCGTCGCCCGCCCCTCCCGCTGCTGCTCGCCATCGTCCTCGCCTCGCCGCACCTGGCGGCGGCGCAGCGGAGCGACACCGTGGCGGCGAGCACGATCGCCCCAGGCGTGACGTACCGGCACGTGGTGGATCCGCGGGGACCGTGGAGCAT
The DNA here is from genome assembly GCA_038319425.1 of Gemmatimonadales bacterium. Taxonomy (GTDB): domain Bacteria; phylum Gemmatimonadota; class Gemmatimonadetes; order Gemmatimonadales; family Gemmatimonadaceae; genus AG11. Next base: position 6,137 of record JBBQDE010000159.1, on the reverse strand, counting down.
GCATGTGCTGCGCGTGGATCTCCGCCGCCGCGATCTCGCGTTGCGCCACGTGCGCGCGCTCGACTCGCTGCGCGGACGGGAGCGGACGAGCGCCATGGCGGCGCGCCTCGCCTCGCCGGAGCTGTCGGTGCTCGCCGCGGTGAACGCCGACTTCTTCAGCCTTGCCTCTGGTGAGACGGAGAACAACCAGGTCCTCGGCGGCGAATGGTGGAAAGGGGTGAAAGTGGCCGACTCCCCCTACGACACCTTCGACAATCCGCACGTGCAGTTCGGCGTCACGCGCGCGGGCCGTCCGCTGCTCGGCCGGTTCCTGCTCGATGCGATGGTGTGGGTGCGCGGCGTCGCGACGCCGGTCCTCACGGTCAACCTTCGACCGACCGCGACCTACGAGGGGACCACGCTCTACACGCCCCGCTTCGGCGCCGAGACGCCGCGCGACTCGGCTCGCGCCGTGACCGAGGCCGCAATGATCGCCGTCGGTCGTCGTGGCGACACGATGCTCTACGTCCGACGCGGCACCGTGATGTCGACGTCTGGCACGGCGATTCCCCGCGACGGCGCGGTGCTGTCGGCGTATGGCGCACGGGCGGCGGCGGTGCGCCTGATGGCCGACGGCGACACGGTGCGCGTGCTGCTCACGACGCGTCCACGCGTGCGGGCGCTGCAGCTCCTCGTGGGCGGATGGCCGCGGCTGCTCGAGGACGGGCGCTCTGTGGCGGGCGACGCGGCGACGCTCGAGGGGACCATCTCGCGCAACGCCGAGGCGCGGCATCCACGCACGGCTATCGGCTTCTCGCGGGACAGCACGACCGTCGTGCTCCTGGCGGTCGACGGGCGCTCGGAGAACAGCGGCGGCATGACGCTGGTGGAGCTGGCCGCGGCCATGCGCCGCCTCGGCGCGTGGCAGGCGATGAACTTCGACGGCGGCGGTTCAACGACGATGGTCGTGAATGGCGCCGTGATGAACGTCCCGAGCGATTCCACGCACGAGCGGGCTGTGGGGAGCGCCCTGATGGTGGTCCGGCAAGTCCCGAGCGCGGCTACCGCTGAAGCAGCAGCGCGAGGAACTCCGGCATGCCGTGCAGGTGATCGATATGATCGGGACCGGCGTTGCCGGCGAAGCCCATCAGCGCGAAGCCTCCCGCCCGTGCCTCGCTGAGTTGCTGCATGCCGCGCGGTCCCCAGCGCAGCATCGGCGTTCGCGCCAGACCGAGCGTGCGGAGCAGGTAGTCGTGCCCTGCGCGTCACTCCGGCACGGGAGCGGCGCGGAAGCCACGGCCACCGCGATCGCGATCGCGAGCCGGCCAGGATCATTTACTTTCACACTCCGTTCGCGCAACGAGCGGACAGGTCTGCTCACTCAGAGGGAAGTTTCAACACGGATTATACGGACGAAACGGAAACTGAACGGATTCGACATGTCGAGGGGCGAGAGATTATTTGCACGACGGAGCAGGAACTTTGGGGTTTGCAGGGCGAGTGAATGGCGCCTACGCGGAGTTGGTCGCAGTGCAGGCGACTACTGGCCCCCGCAATGCGCTGTCGTGGTGCCACCGTGTCAGCCCCGCACCCCCAACGTTTCCGGCCGCTGGCGCGACGCATCCGAGCGCCCAAACACGTCGCATCCGTTCAGTTTCCGTTTCTTCCATGCAATCCGTATCCAACCTTCGCTCTGAGTGGGCAGCCCCATCCGCAGTGCGGGATAAAACCGAAGGGGACGCCACGCGTTTTCCTCACCCTGGGCCGGTTAGACCGGATGCTCGATCGACCGGCTCTGCGGATTGAAGAACTTCGGCCCCGCCTCGGTGATGTGCAGACAGTCCTCGTGCCGGATGCCGAACTGTCCGTAGATGACGATCGTCGGCTCGTCGCTGAAGCACATGCCCGGCGCGATCGGTGTCGTGTTGCCGCGCACGAAGTTGGTCCACTCATGGCCATCGAGGCCGATGCCGTGCCCCGTGCGGTGGGGCAGGCCGGGCACCGCGTACCCCGGGCCGAAGCCGGCATCAGTGATGACCTTGCGCGCCGCGGCGTCGACCGACTCGCAGGAGGCGCCCACCTGGGCCGCCGCGAAGGCGGCGTTCTGCGCGTGCCGCTCGACGTCCCATACGTCGCGCATCCGCTGCGTCGGCGTGCCGAACACCGACGTCCGCGTGATGTCCGATGTGTAGCCCTCCACAGTGCATCCGGTGTCGATCAGCACGACGTCTCCATCGCGAAGCCGCTGCGGCTGCACGCTGCCATGTGGAAACGCCGTGTACTTGCCGAAGATCACCAGCGCCCCGTCCGACCGGCCGCCGAGCTTCCTCGTGGTTGCCACCACGGCGTCCGACACCTGCTGGTTCGTCTCGCCCGCCGTGAGCGAGCCGAACGCCGCGCCGATCGCCTGCAGCGTGATCTCGTTCGCACGCTGCATGAGGGCGATCTCCGCCGTCGACTTGATCATCCGGCACCCAGCGGTCACCGGCGTCGCGCTCACGAACCGCACCGCCGGCAGCTCCTGCCGCACCCCGTCGGAGACGAAAAAGCGCAGCCGCTCCTCGACGCCCACCGTTCCCACCGCGCCGCGGTCGCGCAGGATGCCGGCGATCACGCGATACGGGCTCTCGTCTTCCTGCCAGACGCGGACGTCGGTGGAGAACCTGATCAGCTCACGCGCGCGCTGTTCCTCGAACGCCGGCGTCACCCACGCCAGATCACCGCGCGCCGGAATGACGACGACGAAGGGACGCTCGCTCGTGCTCCACCGCACGCCCGTGTAGTAGAACATGCTCGAGCCGCCCTCCAGGAGCATCGCGTCGATCCCGTGCTCGACCATCAGCCGCCGCGCCTTCTCGATGCGTTCGAGCCGCTCGGCGTCGGAGATCGGAATCACCGGCGTCCGGTCGTCGGCTCCCGCCAGCAGATCCGCGACCGGCGCGCCGAACAGGGGCCGGTGTTGGCTGACGGCCGCGGCACCGGCCAGTGCGGCCGAGCGGGCGAGGAATGCTCTGCGTTCCATGGGTGCAAATCTCCGCGGGTGAAGGGCGGTCGGGACCACGAGCCGGTAATGTCGCGTGTCGTACGGCGCGCCGCGAGCAGCGAAGTCGCTCTCCGACATCTGACGCTTGCTTCGCCTTGCGCCGCCCGCGGCCGACGCGCATTCATCGAGCACCGCGGCCATGCCAGTGCCCGCAGACAAATCACACCCATTCGTGCCATGACGACCTGCCCACTGCCCCTTCGCCGGACCGTCTGCTCCATCAACATCCTCGCCGTCGCCGCGCTGCTGCCCGTCCATGCGACACACGCCCAGGCCGCGCCCGGCGCAGCGCCCGGTGCAGCATCCCTCGCGATCGGCAAAACCACGACACCCTCGTTCAGGCAGTGGCTCGGCCTGCGGACGGTCGGCGCGCCAGCCATCGCGCCGGATGGCGCGAGCGTCGCGTACACGGTCACGGGCGCCGACTGGGAGAACAACCGGTTCGACAGCGAGATCTGGATCGCGCGCCCCGGCGTCGAGCCCTTTCAGCTGACGTTCACCGAGAAGGAGAGCAGCACCGCGCCGCACTGGTCGCCCGACGGACAGCGGATCGGCTTTCTCGCCGACCGCGGTGAGGGACGGCAGATCTACCTTATTCGCGCCGCCGGCGGCGAGGCACGGCGGCTGACGAGCGTCAAGGACGGCGTCACCGACTTCGAGTGGTCGCCCGACGGCTTGCGCATCGCCTTCACCGCCACCGCGCCGGACACCGCGATGGTCGTTCGGCGCAAGACCTACGGCGACTACACCGACGAGAACGTCGACTTCCGCCTCGCGCGCCTCTGGGTCGTCGCCGCCGATACCGGACGCGCGATGAACGCCGGTGCGCCGGCGCCCTGCGTGTCCACCGATTCAGCGCGGCGTGGCGCGGATACCACCGCCCGCAACTGCCTGGCGACGCCGACCGCGCGCCTGCTCCCGTCCGGCGGCGCACGAAACGTCGGCAGCTTCGCCTGGTCGCCCGACGGTTCACGCCTCGCCTTCTCGCACACTCCCAGCCCACTGCTCAGCGCGGGAGAGCTCGCCGACATCGCCATCGTCGACGTCGCGTCCGGCACGGTGCGCTCGGTCGTCAGCGGCCCAGGCGCCGACACCGGCCCCGTCTGGTCGCCCGACGGAGCGCAACTGCTCTTCTCCACCGCCGCTGGCGACACGGCGTCGTCCTTCTACCGCAACTCCCGACTCGCGGTCGTGCCGGCAGAGGGCGGTGCGGTGCGGGTGCTCACCACTTCGTTCGACGAGAACCCCGGCAGCGCTGTCTGGCTTCCCGGCGGCATCCGGTTTCTCGCCGCGCAGGGCACGAGACAGCAGCTTATGGCGCTCGATCCCGCCACCGGTGCGACGCGCGTGCTCCTCAAGAGCCCGGATGTCATCCGCGCCACGAGCTTTTCAAAGGATGGCTTGACCGTGGCGTTCGTCGCCGAGGACGCGCTCACGCTTCCCGAGGTGTATCGCACGACGCTCGGCAATGCGTCGAAGGCGGCGCCTCCCGCGCGACTCACGTCGATGACCGCGCAGCTCGCCGGCTGGACGCTCGGCACGCGCGAGGTCGTGACGTGGGCCAGCCGCGATGGCGCGCGCATCGAGGGCGTGCTGTTCAAGCCGCGCGACTACGACGCCTCGCGTCGCTACCCGCTGCTCGTCGTCATCCACGGCGGCCCCACCGGCGTGTCGCGTCCGGTGCTGACCGGCAGCTACGTCTATCCGGTGGAACAGTTCCTCGCGAAGGGCGCCGTGGTGCTGATGCCGAACTATCGCGGCTCAGCGGGCTACGGCGAGAAGTTCCGCGCGCTGAACGTGCGCAACCTCGGTGTGGGCGACGCGTGGGATGTCCTCTCCGGAGTCGACTCGCTCGTCGCGCGCGGGATTGCCGACTCCACGCGGATGGGCAGCATGGGCTGGAGCCAGGGCGGTTACATCTCCGCGTTTCTCACCACCACGTCGCAGCGGTTCAGGGCCATTTCCGTGGGCGCCGGGATCTCGGACTGGATGACGTACTACGTGAGCACCGACATCCACCCGTTCACGCGTCAGTACCTCCAGGCCACCCCGTGGAACGATCCGGCGATCTACGCGAAGACGTCGCCGATCACCTTCATCAAGCAGGCCCGGACGCCGACCCTGATCCAGCACGGCGAGCTCGATCGGCGCGTACCGATCGCCAACGCGTACGAGCTGTACCAGGGCCTGCAAGACGTCGGCGTGCCGACGCGGCTCGTGGTGTACAAGGGCTTCGGGCATGGCATCACCAAGCCAAAGGAGCAGCTCGCGGCCACGTGGCACAACTGGCAGTGGTTCTCGAAGTACCTCTGGGGCGAGGACGTCACGATGCCGGCTGACGGGGAACTCGGCGTGCCCGCGCCGCGGCGCTGAGTTCCGTGTCGCGCCGAGCGGCCGGTGTTGGAGGCAGGATGGTGCCGATTGGGCGATGCATGAAGGCAAGCTGGCACCGCCAAGCGAAACGGACAGCCGCTCACCAGATGCGCACGATCCCGTAGGCGTCGAACGCCTGCTCGTTCGACACGAGCGCCATGCGCTCGGTGCGCGCCTGCGCGATGAGCATCCGGTCGAATGGATCGCGGTGCGGGCCGGGGAGCGAGCCGGCATCCTGACCATGCGCGAGGGTAATGTCGAGCGGGGTAAACCCGTGGGCGAGCACCTCAGCGGCGAAGTCGACCGCGAGCGGACCAGCGCCGGGCAGCTTGCCAAGCCGGTGCTTCGTCGCGATTTCCCACGCCGACGCCGCGCTCACGTGAACCACGTTGTCACGCGACGCGACCGCCTCGCGCGCCGTTACCGGCAGCCGTTCGTCGCCGGCGAGCCACCAGAGCAGCGCGTGGGTGTCCAGTAGGAGGCGCACCGCTCACTCCTCCCACGCAGCAAGCTCGGCGTCGGGAAGCGGGGTATCGAACTCCTCACTGACCTTCACCTGACCTGCCAGTGCGCCAAAGACGCGGGGCCGCTGCGCATCCTCGCCGATCGCGACGAGCCTCGCCACGGGTTTCGCCCCCCGCATGATGATCACGTCCTCGCCTGCCTCCGCCTCGGCAATCAGCTTCGACAGATTGGTCTTTGCGGCGTGCATCGACGATGTCGTCATTCGATCCCCGTTCGA
>JBBQDE010000158.1:0-6555 GCA_038319425.1 Gemmatimonadales bacterium | reverse complement strand
GAGTGGACCTCTGCCGAAATCACCGCCCGTGCACTCGAACGCTGTCGCACCGAGGGACAAGCCTGGCGCGCGATCGACGCGCTGGCCGACACGGCCCCCGCCGACGCCCGTGCTGCCGATGCGCGCCGCCGGCGCCATCGTGCTGGGGAAGACGGCCGCCGACGACTTCGCCTATCGCGGCAACGGTACAAGCAGCCACACCGGACAGGTGCTCAACCCGCACGACTCGACGCGCACGCGCACGCCCGGGGGATCGAGCGCCGGCTCGGCCGTCGCCGTCGCGAGCGGGATGGCGTTCGCCGCGCTCGGCACCGACGACGGTGGATCCAACCGCATCCCGGCGCAGTTTACCGGGGTGGTGGGAATGAAGCCGACGTTCGGGCTCGTGCCACGCACGGGCGTGATCCCGACATGGCCATATCTCGACACGCACGGTCCGCTCGCGCGCACTGTGGCCGACGCGGCGCTCTTCCTCGCCGCCATCGCGGGGGCGGACGCGTCGGACTCGCTCGCGCTCGCGGGCACGTGGGACAGCGCGCCGCTCGCGCGGCTGCGCGACGATGCGCTCGCGGGCGCGCGGCTCGGGCTCGTCGAGGCGCACGTCCCGCGCGCACAGATGAGCGCCGACGCCCTGACCATGTGGGACCGCGCCATACGCGACCTGCGGGCCGCGGGCGCGATGGTGGAGTTGTTCGTTCCTTCCGTCACGCGAATGGACGTCCGCGACGCCTTCGCCGCTGCTGCGACCGTTCGTGGCGACGTGGCCGTGGACTCGAGGTCGCCCGCCTGCACCGCCAACGCGCTCTTCCATTACTTCGCGGGAAGAACGAACGATCCGCGCGCCGCGATGCGTCGCGGGTACGCCGCGTACCGTGCATTCTACGACGTGCTCCCCGCCACCTTCGAGGAGTGCGAGCCCCTCCTTGGCCGAGCGATCACCGACGATCCGGCGGGGCGCTCGTTCGCGCGGTCGCGCACCGAGGTCGTGGCGGGACTCGCGGTCTCGATGCGTACGGCTGGCGTCGCGGCGATGGTCTACCCGACCATGCCGTTCAACGCCCCGCGCGCCGTGGATCCGTGGCCGGATGTCCGCACCGCGCTCGGCTACGGCAACTGGCTCGGCCTGCCCGAGGTGTCGGTTCCCGCCGGCATGGGCGCCGACGGAATGCCGGCCCTCAACCTGTCGATCGTCGGACTCCCGGGCGCGGATGCGCGCGTACTCGCGTTGGCGCATGCGTACGAGCGCCAGTCGCGCCGCTTCGTGCCATCACCGCGATAGGCGCGCCCCCGTCAGCAGCGCCACTGCGCTCAGCGTCGTCTGCGCGGCATTCAGGCCGAGCCGGAAATCCTTGTCCGTGTAGGTGGCGAAGAGATCCGTCGGCTGATGCCACTGCGGATCCCAGCCCGCGCCGATCTGCGACCCACGCTCGTTCTCGCGCAGGCTGATCGACGGCACCAGGTCCTGGAACGGCGCCGAGTCGGTGTTCGTCATGTGCTGGCCAACTGGAGCGGGATAGTCCGTCGCGTACTTCTCGTTCGCGGTGGAGAGGAACCACGCCAGCTTCTGCGACTCGGCCGCCATCTTCGAGTTCGACTGGAACTCGATGTTCACGTCGGCTTCCGGTCGCTGCTCGGGGCTCATCGTGCTATCGGCTCGCGGCATGCCGTGATCGAACATCATCATGTCGTGCTGGATCATGCCGAGCCACTTCGGCTCCGGGTACTTGCCCGATCCGGCGGGATTCTCCTTCCCCTGCATCCCCTGCCGCTGCTCGACGTACGCTCGCGCCCCGTTCAGGCCCGACTCCTCGTTGTTCCAGAGGATGAAGCGAATGGAGCGCTCGGTCTTCACGTCGGGCATGCTGAACACGCGCGCGAGCTCCATGACGATGGCCGTGCCCGATCCGTCGTCGTTGGCGGCCTCACCCCAGCCGATGCCGTCCATGTGCCCGCCGACGATGTACATCTCCTCCGGGTGCGTCGTGCCGACCTTGGTGCAGTAGACCTCCTGACGCTCGCCCGCCACGGTCTGCTCGCGGTTGAGCTCCCGGAGCGCGGCGTCCGGCTGCTTGAGCGAGTCGTTGTTCACGCCGGTGGGACGACGGCTGCCGCGGAGTCGTCCCCCGCCCTGCGCCTGCGTCGACACCGGGCGGGGCCCGGCCGGCGCGGCACCTGGTGCGCGCGGTGCGGGCAGCTGGAAGTCGTAGGTGATCCGCTCGGTCGGCGTGCACCCGTAACTCTTGAGCTGCACCTCGATCCAGTCCACGGCCGCACGGTTGCGCGCGGTGCCCTGACGGCGGTCGCCGAACTTCGTCAGCCCCTTGACCGTCGCCTTGTAGCGCTCGAGGTCGAGACGACTCGCCATATCACGAACGGGATCCGCAGCGGCAGCGGCCGGCGGCGCGGCGGGCGGGGCAACCTGCGCGAAGGCGGGGGCGGCGAGGAGCGCGAGAAGCGATGCGGCCGCGAGAAGACGTGGCATGCTGGACGTCGGGTGGGTGATGGAAGCGATTGTGAACCGAGCTCTCTCGACTGATACGGGTGCGGAGGCGCGAGCGCTGCACGCCAGGCGCGGTGGAGGTTTTTGGTAGCCGCCGACGCACGGCTCCGCGCCGCGGGCAGCCTCATTTCATCCGCGGCGCCGCCAGGAACTCCTCGAGCCGGTCGAGGGTCTGCTCGCCCCCTTCCACCGCGCCGAACTGCCTCGCTTCCTCGAGCATCGCTGCCGACGCGAACACGGTGTGCATCGTGAGCCTCGTCTTCGCCCCCTCGCGCTCGAACGAGAGCGTGACGCGGAACGTGTCGGAAGCGTTGTCGACGTCGGAGCCGTGGTCGTAGACGATGCGCTCGGGGCGCACGATCTCGAGGTAGGTCACCCGGTCGTCGTAGTCGGTGCCATCCGGACCGTGCATGACGTAGCGCCAGGTGCCGCCGACGGTCGCCGACATCGCGATGGTGGCATTGCGGAACCCCCTCGGCCCCCACCAGCGATCGATGTTGCGCGCGTCGAGGAAGGCGTCGAACACGAGCTCGCGTGGCGCGTCGAGCACACGGGTGATGACCAGCTCCCGATCCGCCGTGCTCGAGGCGGGAGACGCGGCACTGTGCGTGGTGGAGGTCATGGCAGTTTCTCCAGGCGATGATGTTCAGGGCGCCGAAGCGCGTCGAGGCTCCAGGCGCCGGGTCCGGCCGCGGACAGGTACAGCCAGAGGAAGCAGTAGAGGACGGCGTCGACGCCTCCGTTCAGCACGGGCCAGAACCCCTGCGGGAAGTGGCCGAAGAAGTACGCCACGGCCATCTCGCCGGAGAGGATGAAGGCAACGGGACGCGAGAAGAGGCCGAGCAGCATGAACGTGCCGCCCACCAGCTCGATCGCACCGGCGACGCCGGCCAGCGACGCCAGCGCGGCCGTTCCACCGCCCGGCATGACGGCCGCGGGCCAGGCGAACAGTTTCGTCGTGCCGTACAGCACGAAGAACGCGCCGGCGATGATGCGCAGCACGCCGAGGAAGTACGGCGCGCGCGACTTCCACCGGGTGACGATGTTCGCTTCGCTCATGAGACACTCCGGAGTCGCTGCTTCATGTGGCACCTCGTGGTGGTCCGAGCGCTATTTCCTGGTGCGGCGGCGCCTCTTCGCGCCGTGCACCGATCGCAGGTAGTCGTTCAGCCGATCGATCCGCTCCTCCCAGGTCGTCCGGTACTGCTCGATCCAGTCGTCCACCGCCTTGAGCGGCTTCGGCTCCAGGCGGCAAGGTCGCCACTGCGCTTCGCGTCCCTGCGTGATGAGGCCGGCGCGTTGCAGCACCTTGAGATGCCGCGAGACCGCGGGCAGGCTGATCTTGAACGGCGCCGCCAGGTCCGTGACCGACGCGTCGCCGTGCGCGAGCCGGGCAAGGATCGCCCGGCGCGTGGGGTCGGCGAGCGCGGCGAACGTAGTGCTGAGAGAGTCGGGCGGCATCCGTATTAAGCCAATGGGTTAATTAGCCTATTGGTTAAATACGTCATCGATGCCTGCCTGTCAAGGCTCGGCTCATCCCGTCGTCGTCAACGATGAATGTCCACGGCGATCGTGCGCCATTTCCCCTGCCGGAACCGCATCACGCTCAGCCCGCAGCGCGTGGCATGTCCCGTGAGGATCGCCAGCCAGATGTGCATCGGCTGCAGCGTGCCGACCGAGCGGATCACGAAGCAGATGCCCAGCGGCACGGCGACCTGCGAGATGATCGAGATGTAGAGCGGGCTCTTGGTGTCGCCGGTGCCCTGGAGGCCGCCGGTGTACGTGAGCGCGACCGCGATGAAGAGCCCCGACACGCTCAGCACCCGAAGCAGCTGCGTTCCCAGCTCGACGACCACCGGCTCGTTCATGCCGAAGATCGCGAGCAGCTGGCGTGGCAGGAAGAAATAGAACAGTCCCAGAAACGCTGACCCGGCGAGCGCGATGTGTGCGGCGGCGTGCACCGCCGCGTTCGCCCGATCCGGCTTCCCCGCACCGAGACTTTGCCCCGCGACCGCGGCCGCCGCGCCGAGCAGCCCAACCGATGTCCAGGTGACGAGCGAGAACAGCTGGCCGTACGACACCGCGAACGCCGCCTGCGCCGCGGCGCTCTGCGCGAGCGAGCCGATGAAGGCGAGCATGAGCACGCCGCCGATGTTCATCGCGATCCCCTGGATCCCGGTGGGCAGGCCGAACCGGAACAGCGAACGGATGATCGTCCAATCGGGGGCGTAGCTGCCGCCACGGGGGAACGACACCACCCAGCCGCCGCGCCAGAGTCGGACGAGAGCGTACAGTGCCACGAGACCGGAGGCGGTGCAGGTGCCGATCGCTGCGCCGGCAGTTCGGAAGGCCGGGATGGGACCGAGCCCGCGAATGAGCACGACGTTGAACACGACGTTCAGCACCGTCATCGCCAGCCCGAGGATCATCGGCGTCCGCGCGTCGCCGGCCGAGCGGAGCGCGCCGCTGAGCATGAAGAAGATCATCATGCCGCTGCTGAACGCGAACATGATGCGCAGGAACGGCAGCGCCTCCTGCTTCACGGCCGGCGCGGCGTTCACGAGGTCGAGCAGGAGTGGCGACGCGAGGTAGCCGACCGGCGCGAGCACGAGGAACGACAGCCCGATCGCCGTGATGAACGCCTGATACACGGTCCGATTGACCTTTCCTACTTCGCCGGCGCCGGCGAACCGCGCGACCAGCACGCTCATACCCGTGAAGAGCGACATGATGAAGACGATGACGACGATGAAAATCTGGTTGGCGACGCCGATCGCGGCATTGCCGGTGAAGCCCACGAAGTGGCCGACCATGATGTGATCGACGATTCCCTGCAGCCCGCCGATGATGTTGGTCAGCATCGTCGGCCACGCGAGCTTCCAGACCGCCGAGCGCAACGGACCTTCGACGATGGACCGGTCGTATGGGCCGGCCGGCGCCTGCCGCTCGAGAGGCGGCGCGTGGGCAGCAGCAGGAGCGGGCGCGGTGGCGTCGGGCACGGAGCCCATCGGTTGACGGGAACGAGTGGTCGGCGGAGGGAGGTGCTGGATCATACGGTGAGGTATGTTGTTGGCCAAGTAACTCACCCGCGCGAAGCGCTCGGTCACGCGCGCCGTCGTTTCGCACGGTCACTCGGCACATCCGCATGCATCGGCTCTTCTCCGTTCGCTTTGACCGTCTCGTCGCAGTCGCGGCGACATCGAGTCTCGTGGTGGCCGGTCCGCTTGCCGCGCAGTCATCGGGTGGCGTCGTGCGCGGCGGCGTGGCTGCCGCCGGCACCCAGGCGCCCGTCGTTGGGGCGCGGTGGGCGTTGGCACTCCGGCCCGCGCGGCCATCACCGACGAGCGCGGCGCGTACGCCCTCCGGCTCCCGGCCGGGCGCTACGAGCTGGTGATCACGGCGCTCGGGTCGAGACGGCGCGCGTTACGGTGCTCGTTCGCGATGGCGCCACCACGCGACACGATGTCGCCCTGCGCACCAGGTCGCTGCTGCTCTCGAGCGTGATCGTCTCGGCGACGATAGACCGACGTCAGATCGCGCGCGACCAGCACGCTCTCCGCCCCGATCTCGTACGGGTACTCATTGATCTGCTTGGACACGCCGACGACGCGCTGGCCAGTGGGCGCCGCGCGCCCGCACGCCAGCGCGCCCGCGAGCATCAGGATGGCCGCATGGATTCGCATCTCGCGTCTTTTGGTCGTTCGCGTCAGCGAATCCGCGTCGGGGCCGGCTCGACGACCAGCGTATCGCCGGTGACCCGGTAGCTGGCCGTGAGTGTCGCCTCCGAGCTGCCGCCGGCCCACATCGTGAAGGTGCCCGGCTCCACGACGCGACGCATGTCGAGGCGATACAGCGAGAGGTCGACGGGTTGCAGGACGAACGTCTCGGTGCGCGTCTCGCCCGGCCGAAGCGAGATCCGATGGAATCCCTTGAGCTCGCGCACCGGCCGCGCCACGCTGGCCGCGTCGTCGCGCACGTACAGCTGCACCACCTCGTCACCCGCTCGCGCGCCGGTGTTGGTGACGTCCACGCTCACCCGAACCGGATCCGCGGCG
>JBBQDE010000157.1:0-6662 GCA_038319425.1 Gemmatimonadales bacterium | reverse complement strand
GAGGGAAGGACGGGCGCGAGCCGGCGACCGGCGCGGCGCAGCACCGTCTGCAGCTCCCGAGGCGACAGGCGCTCGCCCAGCTCCGTGAGGAGTGACGCGAGCAGCGGCGCGTAGGCGCTGGAGAAGAGGGCGGAGGTGTCGCCTCCGATTCCATAGAGCGTGGCCGGCTTGCCCACGGCACCATCGCGCCGGACGGCGACAGCGTGAACGATCCCGTCCCGTTCCAGCACGGCGAGTTGCGCACGAACGGCATTGTCGGTGAGGCCGAGGGCGTGCGCCAGCTCCTCCACGCTCCGCTCACCTCGCCGAAGCAGGGCCACGACGCGCCCGCGCGTCGACTTGCCAAAATGTCGTTGCCACCACGCCATCGGTCTCTCCTCCGTTGAAGACACAATATGCAACGACGAATAATAAGTCAAATAAAGTATTGACTTATCCAGGCACCCACGAGCATCTTCACCAACGGGAACGACGCCGTCCATTCCGGGCGTCGAGTCTCGGCTGCTCAACCCATCATGTCAACGAGGTGTCCGTCGTGAACCGTCCAAGCGCTCTGCTGGCTGTCGTCGTCCTCGCCGTTGCCCCCGCACTGCGCGCTCAGGCGCCAGTGTTGCATTCGCTTTCCTCGCCCGAGCGGCCATCGCTCGCCGCTGCGCTCGACGATCCCACCATCGTCGCCATCTTCGATGCCGCGAACAGCTGGGACATCGAAACGAGCCAGGTCGCCCTCAGGAAGAGCCACGACAAGGACGTGCGAGGCTTCGCTGCGATGATGGTGCGCGATCACAAGGCGGTGCGACAGCTCGGACGCGACCTGGCGCACAAGCTCCACGTGACGCCCACGCCGCCAGGCAAGGACTTCGCGCTCTACCAGGATCACCTGTCGGCGATGAAGTCGCTCAGTAGCGCCAGGGGCAAGGCATTCGACAAGGCGTACATCGACCACGAGGTGAGCTACCATCAGGCCGTGATCGACGCCGTCACGGGTCAGCTGCTGCCAGCGACGAAGAACGCCGAGCTCAAGGCGCTCGAGGAGAAGGTCGCGCCCAACTTTCAGGCACATCTCGCCGCCGGGAAGGAAGTGCAGCGGAAGCTCGGGAAGTAATGCGATCTGCGACGGTCGAAGCCAGAGCGCGCGAGCGCGTGCGAAGTGATCCGCGTGCGGAGCGTCGCGCGCGTAGGCGGCGGTGAGACGATGGTCGACGTGCCGACGGCCGATCGGGAGCATGACGCTCTGCCGAAGCAGCGCGCCGAGTCCCCCGAGGCGGTTCAGCGCGTAGACCGGATCGCTGCGGCCAAGGTCGCGGTAGGCGCGAGTGCCGATCAACGAGCATCGCACTCCCGGGTCCGGAGCGCCACCGGTGGCGTCAGCGTTCGTCCACCGCGATCACGCTGATCGTGCTGCTCGGCCGCTGCTCGCCGGCATTGATGACGCGGAAGAGCAGCTTGAGCGCGCCGAGCTGCACCTCGCAGACGTCGGACAGCTCGCGCTGCTCGCGCACCATCTCGCCGTCCACTCGCGTGCCGTTCCGGGACTTGAGATCGAGGATCAGCCAGGCGCTGGCGCGCTGCACGAGCGACGCGTGGGTGCCCCACACGCTGTCGTTGTCCAGCCGGATGTCGTTGTGCGGACCGCGCCCGAGCTGGATCGTCGGCCGGTCGAGCCGGTATCGCTGGCCCTTCATCGGTCCGTCCGACAGCACCTCGAGGGTGGCGAGCAGGCGGGCTGGCTGCACCCGTTCCACCACGGGCATGGGCGCAGCGGTCGGCAATGACGAATCCATGGCCGGAACGTGCGGCTCGAAGGACGCATCGTCGGCCGCGAATCGGAACTCCTCCTGGCCAAGGCGCAGCACGTCGCCCTGACCGAGCACGTGCAGCCTCTCCACGCGAGCGCCGTTCACCCAGACCCCGTTCACACTCTGGTCCTTGAGGGTGTAGCCGAGCAGGCTCGGGGCGATGATGGCGTGCACGCGCGACACGCCCGGGGACGTGAGCATCACCTGCGAATCCGGATCGCGGCCCAGTGTCAGGCCGGCGTCCGGCACGGCGAATTCCGCGTGGTCGCTCAGCCGGGTCACGCGGCCGCCGGTGCAGGCGGTCGGTGCGGCCTGTGACGTTTGCAGCAGCGCTGCCGGATCCGTCCGGTTCACGGTCGCCACATGCGAGGTGCGCCCCGCCTGCCGAATGTGCCCGTACGCGATGGCGAGGCCGCCCACCTCGAATCGATCGCCGTGCCGCAGTGCCTGCGGCGCGGCCCCGAGCTCAGCGCCGTTGAGCCGCACGGGCAGCGCGTTCAGGCTGCGCGCGGTGCTTGGCCCATCGATGGGATACGTGATCACCAGCGCGGGGGGAAGCGGCGCCGTCTCCGGCGCGTCCAGGGCGTCCGGACCGGTGCCGCCGAGCACCGTGTCCCCATAATCCAGAGCGTACCGCTCACCGGCGATGATCACGAATGACATGCCCGGAAGACGACCGGCGCCGCGACCCGTTACTCGCCTCTGCGCCCATCAGTCCTACGCCTGAGCACCAGATCGCACGCCGCCTCCTCATCGCACATTCGCCGATGCGCACTCCCACTGTTCCGCTGCAACCCGTGCCGGACCGCCCGATGGGCGCGTCGCACGCCCCCGGCGCGAGCCGCGCCGGCACGTCCGGCACCGCTACCAATGTCGCGATGACCGCGGCGCGCAGGATGTTCGCCACCAGCGCGATGTCCGACGCGATCTGGGTGCCGCTCGTCTCCGCTATCCTGATCCTCGCCGTTGGATCGTTGAGCCTCGCCACCCGCCAGCCGTGGCTGTTCGCGGCGCTCGGCGGCACCGTCGTGTTGCTCGCCGCCAATCCGGGCCATCCCACGACACGCTTCCACGCCATCGTCGTCGGCCATCTCGTCGCGCTCGCGAGCGCGTGGATCGCCGTGCTGCTCATGGGTGCCGGTGAAGCGCAATCGCTGCTCGGCGGCTCGGGCATCGGCGTCGCCCGCGTGTGGGCGAGCGCGTTCGCGATCGCCATCATGGCGGCGGTGCAGCCGTCGCTGAAGGCGTATCACCCGCCGGCCGCGGCGACTGTGCTGCTCGTGACCCTCGGCGTGCATCGCCTCTCGTGGAACAGCGTCATCGCCATGATCGGGGGCGTACTCGTGGTCGCCGTGCTCGGTGAATGGTTCCAGCGGATCCGGCTCAAGCAGCAGCGCAAGCCTGCGGCATGACCACACCGACGAAGCCGTCGCGCGCCGCGTCCGATCTCGACATCGTCCAGACCGCGCTGGAGCGCGATTACGAGGTGCTCGAAGAGATCGGCCGCGGCGGGATGGCGACGGTCTATCGCGCGCGCGAGCGGATGCTCGACCGCGAGGTGGCGATCAAGGTGCTGCCGTTCAACCTCGCGTTCGACGACTCGTTCGTCGAGCGCTTCCTGCGCGAGGCGCGCACGTCCGCCAAGCTGGAGCATCCGCACATCATCCCGATCCATCGCGTCGGCGTGTCGGGGCAGGTCACGTACTTCGTGATGAAGCTGCTCCGTGGGCAGTCGCTCTCGGATCGGCTCGTGGAGCACGGGCCGCTCACCTCGGCCGAGACGCGGCGCGTCCTCATCGAGACCGCGAGCGCGCTCGGGTACGCGCATCGGAACGGCGTGGTGCATCGCGACATCAAGCCGGACAACATCCTGCTCGACGAGGCCGGGCGCTGCGTGGTGACCGACTTCGGCATCGCGCGCAGCGGCAGCGATTCCAAGCTCACGGCGACCGGCACGTCGGTGGGCACGCCGCGCTACATGAGCCCCGAACAGGCGCGCGCGAAGGACGTGGACGGCCGCAGCGACATCTACAGCCTGGGTGTCGTGGGATACGAGTGCCTCACCGGCCGTACGCCGTTCGACGGCGGCGATCCGTTCGCGATCCTGATGGACCACATCAACGCGCCGGTCCCGACACCGTCGCTCGCGTCGTCCGACGCGCGGTCGCTGTACGCGATCATCGAGCGCATGCTCGCGAAGCAGGCGGACGACCGGTTCGTGGATGCCGAACAGCTGGTCGCGGTGCTCACCGGCGCCTCCCCGGACGTGCCGCTGTCCGCGCCGAGGGCCACGAGCGCGATGGCCGAGGGAGCGCCGCTCTACGGCACGCTGAGCAGCGGCCCGCGGTCGTCGGCGGCGCTCGACCGCGCACTCGACGCGGGGTTCGACATGTTGAAGCAGCAGGCGCCGAAGGTTGATGCTGGTCTGGCGGCGGGCAAGCGCGCCATCGCCGAGCACGTGCCGAAGATGCGCTCGTTCGTCGGACGCGTCGGCGCCGCGAACGGACCGAAGGTGCGCGCGTTCGCCGAAGGACTCGGCGACCGCATCGCGCCGGTGCGCCGCTACGCCGCGGCGAACCAGCGCCGCTTCGCCGGCCTCGTGGCCGGCGCCGCGGTGGCGCTGACCGGCATCTACTACACTGCGCACTTCGCACTGCACCATCGCTCCCGCTGCCCGGTCGCGAGTGTGGCGTCGCAGCAACCTACCGGCGACTCGGCGGTCGGATCGGCCGCGAAGCCGCGCGCTTTCTCGCTCATGGTGGACGAGGCCGGGACGATCCGCCGCGGGGGCGACGCCGAGGTGTACTACGACGTGTGCGGTCTCGAGAAGGGCACCACCTTCACGGCGCGGGTGACGATCGCCAGAAGCGAGTCGGGGCTCAGTCGGCTGTTCAACCGCACCGCGGGGCCCGTGACCGGCAAGTACGACGAATCGGCCAGCGGCCCCGCCACCCGTCGCCATCGCACGCTGGACATGGATGGCATGCCCGGCGGTTCATACTGGGTGAACGTCGTGGTGACCGACGAGAAGGGACGGCGGCGCGAAGAGAGGGCGAACCTGCGGATCCGCGGCGAGTGAGCCAGGGGTGAGGCCGATCTTGCGCCGACTGCCCTGAAGCGGAGGGACTAGGGTGTGGTCGCTCGGAACCAGTGCGGGTCCTCCCTCCACTTCTCCGCCTGAAAGAACGACACCGGCAACTCGACGCCGGTGTGCCAATCCGAATACTCCTCGGTCTGCACCGGCACACCTTTGTCGATCATGCGGATCCGCGTCGCCAGCCAACCACCGCCCACCTCGACGTTGTTCTCGAGGCGCACGTCCTGGCTCCGGCCATCGGGCGAGGGAAAGAGCGGCATGATGAACCGCGTCACGATGAGCCGCCCGGCATCCACCCACACCTGCGGCGCGGTGGTGTCGGCCGCCGACGTGGTGCCGATCACGAAGGTGCGGCGACCTTCCCAGTCGCGAACGTGCACCGCGTTGAGGTTCACCTTGAACGGCACGAGCTGCCGTACGGTGACGTCGAGCGGCTGGAGGTACACCCCCGAGATGAGCGGCAGGAAGGGATTCCCCTCGGCGCTCGCGCGCACGACCTTGCCGCCGCGCACCATGTAGAGCGAATCCGCGGTATAGAGCGCACCGTTGCCGTCGGCGAGGTTGCCCATGTCGATGCGCAGGCGATCGCCGCTCTGCGCCTCGTACCAGGTGGACACCACGTCCGTGCCGTCGGGGCGGCGCTGGGTGGTGCGCTGCACGAAGGTGAGCGTGCGGTACCACGAATCGGCGTAGCGCGCGTGCATGCGCGCCAGCACGGCGAGCCCGTCCTGCGGCGCGCGCGCGGAACCCGGCTCCATTGGCGGCCGGCAAGCGACGACGAGGACGGCGCCGAGCAGGGCAGCTCGCAAGATGCGCATGAGCGGGTTGATGGAAGGTGAACGCGTCCGTGAGCGACGGCCGGCACATGATAAGCCTTCCACGGCAGCCTGCCGATCCGAAGCCGAGCCCGCGGTGGGCTACGACCGCATGAAGTGGCAGGTGTAGCCGCCCGGATTCTTCTTGAGATAGTCCTGGTGGTACTTCTCCGCGCTGTACCAGGCGCCCGCTAGCTCGATGGACGTGGTCACCGGTCGCTTCCACTTGCCGGACGCATCGACGCGCGCTTTCACCCGCTCGGCGATCTCCTGCTGCTCGGGCGTCTGCGGAAAGACCGCCGACCGGTACTGGGTGCCCACGTCGTTGCCCTGGCGATTGGGCGTGGTGGGATCGTGCAGCTTGAAGAACCACTGCTCGAGCAGCGTCTCGTAGGTCAGCACCGATGGATCGAAGGTGACGCGAATTGCTTCGGCGTGGCCCGACTTGCTGTCGTGGGTGTCGTGATAGGTCGGGTTCTCGAGCCAGCCGCCGGTGTAGCCGACGTCGGTATCGAGCACGCCCGGCACGGCGCGCAGGATCTCCTCCACCCCCCAGAAGCAGCCGCCCGCGAGCACGGCGACTTCGGTCTGCCTGCCTGCGGCGAGGGTGGTGCTGCCTGCGTCGTTGGTCTGATGGTCCGCGCTCATCGTTGGGCTCTCCTTGTTCAGTCCATCGCGCTGTTAGGCAACTCCCGTGCAATTGCAACAAATGCACGGACACTTCAGATACACGGCGGAACGGGCGGATCGTCCGCAGCTTCCATCGGAATTCGCCGGTTCCCTGTAGCATGCCCCCCCAAAAGTCGTCAATTCGCCCAGAGGTTCCGGCCGGAGCTGTCCTCCGTGCGCGGAGACCGGCTCCTTCGTGGCGCAGATCGGTTGTGATCCGGAGTTTCCGGGTACTCCGTCACACCTTCGACTGTGGGGCCGGTCCGAGGCCGGTCGACCGCG
>JBBQDE010000156.1:0-6683 GCA_038319425.1 Gemmatimonadales bacterium | reverse complement strand
CGACGGCTCGTTGTACGAGATCGCGCAGTGGTATCCGCGCATGGCCGTCTACGACGACGTGAAGGGATGGAATCACGAGCCGTACATCGGCGCGGGCGAGTTCTATCTCGAGTACGGCAGCTTCGACGTCTCGCTGACCGTACCGGCCGGCTACATCGTGGCCGCCACGGGCGAGCTGCGGAATCCGGAGCAGGCGCTCACCGCCGCGCAGCGCGCGCGTCTCGCCTTGGCCCGCCACTCGGATACCGCGGTGGCGATCGTCACGCAAACCGAAGCGCTCGCAGCAGCCGCGCATCCGGGGGCCGGGCTTCCAGTCGTCTGGCACTTCACGGCCGACAACGTGCGCGACGTGGCGTGGGCGGCCGCGCCGAACTGGATCTGGGAGGCCAGCAACGTCGACGGCATCCTCATCCAGACGCTCTATCGTCCGTCGGCCGATCAGTGGATGGGGGGCGAGGCGCACCGCATGGCGCGCGGCGCGATTCGGCACTTCAGCGAGCAGTGGTATCGCTACCCGTACTCGCACGCCACCACCGTGGAAGGACCGGTGGGCGGCATGGAGTATCCGATGCTCACCTTCGTGCCGAACGGATCGTCGCGCGAGACCACCCATTGGGAGCTCGCGCACGAGTTCGGGCACGAGTGGTTCCCGATGATCGTCGGCTCCAACGAGCGGCTGTATCCGTGGATGGACGAGGGGTTCAACACCTTTATCGACCTGCGCAACGCCGCGCTGTACTTCGCCGGCACACGCTACGGCGACACGATCGAAGCGAACCCGCTGCACCTCGCGCTCGAGCATTCGAAGGCCGGTGAGCAGCCGCTGATCGCAAATCCTACCGAAGTCCACGACCTCATGTGGACCGGCTACCAGAAGCCGGCGCTCATGCTGCACCTGCTTCGCAACGAGGTGCTGGGCCCGGAGCGGTTCGACGCCGCGTTCCGCGACTACATCCGCACGTGGGCGTTCAAGCATCCCACGCCGGCGGACTTCTTCCGGCTCATGCGCGACGCAAGCGGCATGGAGCTCGACTGGTTCTGGCGCGACTGGGTGTACACCACCGCTCGGCTCGACCAGGCGGTGGACCCCGTCGTCACCGACACCGCGGGACGCGCGAGCGTGTACGTCACGAACCGCGGCACGATGGTCATGCCCGCGGAGCTGCGCGTCACGTACGACGACGGCACCGCCGACACGGTGAAGCTGCCGGTAGAAATGTGGAACCTCGGTTCGCGCTTCGCCTATCGGCTGCCGACGAAGAAGCGCGTGCGCCGGGTGGAGGTGGACCCGCGGCACGTATTGCCCGATCAGGACCGGAGCAACAACGCATGGGAGCGACGATAGCACCTCTCTCCGCGGCCGCCGTCCGCCGCCTCGCGGCACGCTTGGCGCCGCGGGCGCACGGCTCCGATCGCGCCAGCGCCGACGTGCGGCGCGAGCTGCAAGCGCTCGATCGGGACGCCGTGTTCACGCCGGGTGCACGCGCCGCGTTTCAGGGTCTGCTCGCGCAGGTCGGCGTGCCGACGGTGCATCCCATCGGCGTGTCGGTGAACGACGAGCCGTTCTGGTTTCGCAGCGGCCATCCGCTCGCCAACCATCAGTCGCACTCCGAGCTGCCGGAGTCGGCGGACGTCGTCGTCATTGGCGCGGGGCTCACCGGTGCGTCCGCGGCGTATCACCTGGCTGACCGTGCGAGCGAGGGACAGCGGATCGTCGTGCTCGACGCCGGCGATCCGGCCGGTGAGGCGAGCGGCCGCAATGGCGGCAACTTCGAGCTGATCCCGGAAAACTCGGTCGGTATGTATGAAGGCCTTGCCCGCGAGCGCCACGCCTTCCTGCACCGCCGCTACCCGAAGTTGCCGGTGGAAGTGGTGCAGGCCGAGAGTGAGCGGCAGGCGTCGCTCGTGCTGGGGCTCGCGCTGCGCAACCGCGAGTTGTTCAAGGGGATCATCCTCCACGAGCGCATCGAGTGCGACTTCGCGCCGCGCGGGTGGCTGCACCTCGCGAGCACCGAGGAGGAGGAGCAGGGGATGTGCGAGGAGGTCAGCCTCGCGGCGCAGCACGGGCAGCGCATCGAGCTCTGGTCGCGGCGCAAGATCCGCCAGGAGTTCGGCATCGAGAATCCGTACCTCGGCCGCTTCATTCCCGGCGACGGCACGTATCATCCGTTCAGGTACGTGTGCGGCCTGCTCGGAAGCGCGCTTCGCGCCGACGTGGAGCTCTACACGCGCACGCCGGTCCGGGAAGTCATCTCGTTCAGCGGCGATCAGCTCGTCGTCACCGATCGCGGCACCATCACCGCGCGCGCGATCATCGTCGCCACGAACGCCTTCACGAGCCAGCTCTTCCCCGCGCTGTCGGCCATCAGGCCGTTCCAGAGCCAGGTACAGGTGACGGAGCACGCCCCCGATCGCGCGCGCGGTCGTGTCGTCACGTGTGAAGACGGCCCGACCTTCTTCAATCAACCGCGCGCCGGGATGCGCCATGGGCATGCACCGCTGCTGATGGGCGGCGGCGCCGACCGGCCGATGTCGAGCCCGTCGTCGCGCCGGCGCTCGCCAAAGGTGCACGCACAGTTGCTCGCGCTGCGCGACCGCTTCTATCCCGAGCTGCGCGGTTGTCCACCGTCGGCCGAGTGGGTGGGGCCGATGGCTTTCACGCCGGATCAGCTGCCGGCCATCGGCTTCCTGCGCCCCGGTGTGGTGATCGCGGCGGGATACAACGGCTACGGCGGCAGCTACACCACCGCCGCCGGATTGGCGGCGGCGAAGATGGCGCTCACGGGATGCACGCCGGACTGGGTGCCCGAAGACGTCTTCTCGCCCCGCCGGCTCACCAGCGCCGAGCCGATCTTCATGACGGAGCGCGACAGCCTGTGGCGCATCGCGGCCGCGCTGTGCCGGCAGCTCAAGCACGTGAACCGCCAGATCTCGGAAGCGCTCACCCTCGGCACCGGTGAAGTCGCGACGGCCGTGCCGCACCAGTCGCCACCGCGCGTGTCGCGAATGATGCGCGCCGGCGACATCGCCGACGCGGCCGCCGCGGAAATTCCGCCCGCACTGCTCGCGGGCTTTCCCGCCTTCCGCCACTTCACCATCGACGAGCTCCAGGTGCTGCTCGGCCACATGCAGCGCTGGGACCTCGCGCGCGGAACGCTCCTCTTCATGGAAGGAGAGCCGGCCAACTCCTGCTTCGTGCTGGTGCGCGGCACGGTGGACGTGAGCGTGAAGGTGCGCGGCCAGCCGCAGCTACTCGCCCAGCTCACGCCGGGCGCCATCTTCGGGCAGTCGAGCCTCATCGACGGCGAACCGCGCTCCACCAGCTGCTCCATCCACCGCGACGCGCTGCTGGCCGAGATCCACCCCGACGCCTGCGAGCGGCTGCTCGCGAGCGGCTCGCCCATCGCCCTCAAGCTGCTCGCCGCGCTCAACCAGGGCCTCGTTGCCGCGCTGCGCGCCGCCGATCGCAACCTGATGCGGCTGGATGCGCAGCGCGATGGAGACTGGACCGAGCCGGCCGCGGGGGTGACGTCGTAGGACTGAAGGACGTACTTCGGCTCTCCGTTTTCGGTTCTCGGCGTGCCTCGGGACGCCAGGAACCTCCCGAGGCAGGCCGACAACCGAGAACCGCAAACCGACGAGCGCCGTTCGCTGTCTAGATTGCAGTCATGGCCTTGTTGGGAATGCAGGACGTCGGCATCGCGTTTGGTGGACCCCCTGTGCTCGATCACGCGCGCTTCGCGATCGAGCGCGGCGAGCGCGTGTGTCTGCTCGGCCGCAACGGCGCCGGCAAGAGCACGATCATGAAGCTGCTCGACGGCTCCATGCGGCCCGACGACGGTGAGATCGTGCGGCAGACCGGCGTCACCGTCACGCGGCTCGAGCAGGAAGTCCCCGACGACGTGGACGGAACGGCGTTCGACGTCGTCGCGGCCGGGCTCGGGCCGGCCGGCCAGCTGCTCGCCCGCTATCACCACGCCAGCCATCGCGTCGCCACGGATCACAGCGACAGCGCGCTCCGCGAGCTGGACCGCCTGCATCACCAGCTCGACGCCGCCGGTGCGTGGGAGATGCAGACGCGCGTGGATACCGTGCTGCAGCACCTCGGCCTCGATCCCGAAGCCGAGTTTGCCCGCGCCTCCGGCGGCCGCAAGCGGCAGACGCTGCTCGCGCGCGCCCTCGTGCGCCAGCCCGACGTGCTGCTGCTCGACGAACCGACCAACCATCTCGACGTCGAGGCGATCGAGTGGCTGGAGCGCTTCCTCATCGACCGCGGCACGACGCTGCTCTTCGTGACGCACGATCGCGCCTTTCTCCGTCGGCTCGCCACGCGCATCGTGGAGCTCGACCGCGGCCGCCTGGTGGATTGGGGCGGTGACTACGACACCTATCTTCGCCGCAAGGAGGACGCGCTCGCGGCCGAGGCGAAGGAGTGGTCGGAGTTCGACAAGAAGCTGGCGAAGGAAGAGGTGTGGATCCGCACCGGCATCCAGGCGCGCCGCACCCGCAACGAAGGGCGGGTCCGCTCGCTCGAGGCGCTGCGAACGGAGCGCGGTGCTCGGCGCGAGCGCATCGGCGCGGCGAGGCTTCAGGCGCAGGACGCCGAGCGATCGGGGAAGCTGGTCGTCGAGGCGAAAGACGTGCGCTTCGCGCGCGGCGCGCGCCCGATCGTGCGGGATCTCACCACGACCGTCATGCGCGGCGATCGCGTCGGGCTCATCGGTCCCAATGGATCGGGCAAGACCACCCTGCTCCGCCTGCTGCTGGGCGAGCTGGCGCCCGACGGCGGCACGATCCGGCTCGGCACCGGGCTCGAGGTGGCCTACTTCGATCAGCTCCGTGAGCAGCTCGATCCCGAGCGCAGCGTGTTCGACAGCGTCGCCGACGGAGCCGACTTCGTCGAGATCGGCGGCAATCGCAAGCACGTCCTCGGCTATCTGCAGGACTTTCTCTTCTCCGCGGACCGGGCACGCACGCCGGTGCGTGCGCTGTCGGGCGGAGAGCGGAACCGGCTGCTCCTGGCGCGGCTGTTCACTCGCTCGTTCAACCTGCTGGTGCTCGACGAGCCGACGAACGATCTCGACATCGAGACCCTCGACCTGCTCGAGGAGCTGCTCCTGGAGTTCGCGGGCACGCTGCTCGTCGTGAGCCACGACCGCGCCTTCCTCGACAACGTCGTCACGAGCACGCTGGTGTTCGAGGGCGCCGGTCGAGTGGCGGAGTACGCCGGCGGCTACAGCGACTGGGTGCGTCAACGCACTGCGGCCGCCGCGGCGCTGGCGCCCGCCATCACAGCAGTGCCCGCGCCGAAGCAGGGCGCACGCACCGCGACCCTGCGCGCCCCGAAGACGAAGCGGCTCAACTTCAAGGAAACCGCGGAGCTGGCGGCGCTGCCCGATCGCATCGATGCGCTGGAGAGAGATCGCGAGCAGCTCTACCGATCGCTCTCCGACCCCGCGCTGGTGCGCGACGGCGCCGCGATGAGCGACGCACGTGCACGCATCGCCGCGCTCGAATCCGAGATCGCCGAGCTCACCGGGCGTTGGGAAGCGCTCGAGACCATCGCCACCGGACAGGAAGCATGACGACGACCGAGGATCCACTCGCGCGGGCGCGAACGCTCACCCGCCTGCTCGACAGCGCTGCCCGTGTGCCGGGAACGAGCTTCCGGTTCGGTCTCGATCCCGTGCTCGGCCTCATCCCGGGATTGGGCGACGTCGCCGGCGCGGCGCTGAGCGGCTACGTCGTGATCCTCGCGTCGCGGCTCGGCGCACCGAAGTCGGTGATCGTGCGGATGCTCGGCAATGTCGCCATCGACACGGTAGGCGGCACGATTCCGCTCATCGGTGACATCTTCGACGCCGGCTGGAAATCGAACTCGCGCAACCTGGCGCTGCTGGAGCGGCACGTTGGCCAACCGTCCTCGGCGAAACGCGCGAGCCGCGCCGTCGTGTGGCTGACGGTCGCGGCTCTGGTGCTGCTGGCGCTCGGTGCGATCGCGGTGGCGGCGTTCCTCGTGCGGGCGCTGTTCCAGTCGTTCGCCTAGCTCATCGCGCCGGTCGCAAAGGCGTTTGGAAGGGCGTCAATGGGATTTTCAACTGCTCCACCATCGACGCGAATCATTCCGTGTGGCTGTCGGACTCCGCGTGGCCCGCCATGCCGATGCGACCGTGCTGGCATCCATCCTTTACTTGCATGCATCGTCGGAGGGCTGACTCACGCTTTTCTTGATGCGCGGCTGGCATCGGAGGCACCCTACGCACATCGCTGCCATCCCTGCATCAAAAAAGAACGACACCAGCCTTCTCGAGACGGCATAAGAGTAAAGCAGCGGTGTCAGCCCCACCGCAGGCAGCGTAGAGGGCCATTGGGCGGGTTGGATGCGAGAACTCAGCTCGACGAGCCGGCCAACGACGTCATGTCGATGACGAATCTGTACTTGACGTCCGAGCGCAGCATCCGGTCGTAGGCCTCGTTGACCTTCTGGATCGGGATCGTCTCGATTTCGGAAGCGATGCCGTGCTCGGCGCAGAAGTCGAGCATCTCCTGCGTCTCCGCGATCCCGCCGATCAGCGAGCCGGCGAGGCTGCGGCGTCCCATGATCAGGTTGAACACCGTCGGTGACGGATGCGGCTCGGCGGGCGCGCCCACCAGCGTCATGACGCCGTCGCGCTTGAGGATCG
>JBBQDE010000155.1:0-6688 GCA_038319425.1 Gemmatimonadales bacterium | reverse complement strand
CGGTTGGTCTGGACGGCCTCTCCATCCACCGCTTCCGTCACCGCCAGCTTGCTCATGAGGTCGAGCCGCGCGGCGAGGCTCTTGGTGAATCCGGCCGGCATGTGCTGCACCACGAGGACGGCCGCCTGCAGGTCGCCCGGCAGGTTGGGAATGACCTCCGCCAAGGCGCGGGGGCCGCCGGTGGACGACGCGATGGCCACGACGCGTCCCGCGCCGCCGGGAAGAGGCGGTGGCGTGGTGGGCCGCGCGACGTGTGCCACTCGCGGACGCACCATCACCTTCACGCCGCCAAGGTTCACCTGCGTGGCGGCCCGCAGCGCACCGAGCAGCGTTTCCGACACCGTCTCGAGGTCCAGGCTGATCGGACCGGACGGCTTTCGCACGAAGTCCACGGCGCCGAGCTCGAGACAGCGGAGCGTGAGATCAGCGCCGCCGTCGGTCGTGGCCGCGCTCAGCATCACCACGGCGCGCGGCGTCTCGCTCATGATATAGCCGAGCGTCTGCATGCCGTCGAGCTCGGGCATCTCGACGTCGAGTGTCACGATGCGCGGGTCGAGGGCGTGGATCTGCCGCAGCGCGTCGAGGCCGTTGCGGGCGGTGCCGACGACGCGGAAGTCCGGCACACCGTCGATGATCTGCGTGATGAGACGGCGCATGAACGCGCTGTCGTCCACCACGAGCACCGTGGCCGGGACGTTAGAGGACACGGTCTCCCTTCCGCAGCGAGCGGACTTCCAGGCGGCCGTCGGCCAGGTGGAAATACACGCTGCGCCCGTAGTCCAGCCCTGTGTCTTCGGCGATGATCGGGACGCCCGCGGCCGCGAGCGCCTCGCGGGTCGCCAGCACGTTGCGTTCGCCGACATTGATGCCGGAGCCGTTGACGAGCTGCCCGAACATGCTCGCGCCGCCGACGATCTTCGCGCTCACGCGCGCGTTGCGCGTGCCGAGTTCCCGCATCTCCTCGAGCATGAGCGGCACGATCGTCTCCGGGAACTTGGCCGGGTTGGACGTCTCGCGCGACATTGCCTGGCTGGGAAGGAGGATGTGCGCGAGCGCGCCGACCTGCGTGTCGCGGTCGTACAACGCGATGGCGACGCACGAGCCAAGGCCGATTGTGGTGATGACGAACGGTCCCCGGCGGACGGCGTAGTCCGCGACCTTCACCCGGATGTCGGTGGCGTCGCGGTTCATAGTGGCCGAAAGATGCGCTCGCGGCCGTCGACGACGGCGAATCGCGTGCGGGCGGCGCCGAGCAGCGTCTCCACCTTGCCGAGGACGAGGAATCCGTCCGGGGCGAGCGCGGCGTGGAACTTCTCGAACAGCCGCTCCTGGGTGTCCCGGTCGAAGTAGATCAGCACGTTGCGGCAGCAGATGAGCTGGTGCAGGCCAGGTGGCGGCGATTCGGCGAGCAGATCGCGCTGCTCGAACCGCACGAGGCGCTTGACCTCGGGAACGATCGCGAACGGCGCCGCCGGCGCGAAGTAGCGCCGTCGGAGGTCGGCCGGGGTGTCGGTGAAATCACCTTCCTCGAACCCGCCAGACGCGGCTGCCGCGAGGCAGCGGACGTCGATGTCGCTGCCGAGCACGCGAAGGCGCGATTCCAGCTGGCTCGCCGTGCTCGTGCGCTCGGCGTGGCGGTGGAACAGGGCCGCCAGCGAGTACGGCTCCTCGCCCGACGAGCAGCCGGCGCTCCAGACGTCGATCGTCGCGCCCGGGCCGTCCCAGAGTGCCGGTACCACCTTCTCGGCGATCGCGCTGTAGGTCTCCCAGTTCCGGAAGAGCTTCGTGACGTTGATCGTCAGCGCGTCGAGCAGCTTGTCGTATTCGGCGTGGTCGGTGTCGAGCACGCGCGCATAGTCGGCATACGTGTGCACGCCGCGCGCGCGCATGCGCACGGCGATGCGGCGCCGCAGGCACTTGTCCTTGTAGCTCGCGCAGCCGAACCCTCGGTCACGCGAGATCTTCGCGGTGAGCTCCGCGAAGCCGGCATCGGTCAGTTCGTTCACCGCTACAGGACCTGCCGGACGGCATCGAGGTTGGTGCGAACGATCGCGTTGCCAGGGTCGAGCTCGAGCGCCTGCTCCCAGCAGCGCACCGCCTCTTCCCGCGCCTGCCGCTTGAACCGGCTGTTGCCGAGCTTGAGATACACGTCGTCGCCGAGTTTTGCGTTGAGCTTGATGGCGCGCTGGTAGCACTCCAGCGCGTCGTCGTAGCGGCCGGCGCGGTAGTGGCAGTCGCCGAGATTCTTGTGCAGCTGCGGCAGTCCGGCGTCCTCGAGCACGCCCTTCTCGGCGGCATGGAGCGCTTCCGGATGGTAGCCGCGCCGCTCGTGCACGGCGGCGAGATTGTTGTGGAGCGATGCCGCGTGCGGATGGAGAACCACCGCCTCCGTGAGGATGACGAGCGCGCGGTCGAGATCACCGAGCAGCGCAGCGGTCAATGCGGTGTAGTGGAACCACGCGGCGGTGGGCGGGCGCGTGCCGAACAGCGGGCGCGCGATGGACAACGCCGAATCCGCCGCTGCCACGTCCCCCGTGCGCAGGGCGACGACGCCGACGGAGGTCTGGATGCGCGGATCCTTGCCGCCGCCGCGACGGATCGCCTCGTCGAGCGCCACCTGTGCCTTGTCGTACTTGCCGAGCCGCTCCAGCGCGTACGCGAGATTGTGCAGTGCGGCCGGGCGCGCGCCTGGCTGCGCGCAGCACTCCTCGAACGCAACGGCCGCGTCGTCCCACTTGCCCTGCCGCATCAGCGCCAGCCCGATGTAGAAGCGCGCCGGCCCGTCGTCGGCCCGGAGGTCGGTAACGCGGCGGAACTCGCGCATCGCTTCGTCGAGCATGCCCGTCTTGTAGAACGCGATGCCGAGGTTGCGATGTTCGTCCACGCGCGAGTCGCTCACCACCGGCTCGGCCGCCTTGGTCTTGCCGACGCGCTGCGCGAAGCCCGCGCTCACGAGCCCGTAGATCGCCTTGCCCGCGTCGAACTCGCCGAGCCCCGACTCCTCCATGATGGACGAGACGTCGCGACGACCGTCGAGCAGGTCCACGACCAGCTCCTGCTCCCGTGTGAGCGCGACGCCGCTCTCCTCCAGCTTCTTGCGGTCGACGTCGAACACGAGATCGAACGCCGGGATCTTCTTCTCGATCAGCGTCCACTCGTCCACTCGCCGCGCGCCCTCGAGCAGCAGCGACTCGGGATTGATCGAGACCTGGAAGTCCTGCTCTTCGGGGCGCACGTCCGCCTCGAAGTTGAACGAGCCCTGCATCCAGGTGAAGAGGAAGTACACCGCCTCCTCGATCTGCAGGCGGATCTGCGCATGCAGCGCGTCCTTCGTGATGGCGCCCTGGGCCACGAGCAGCTCGCCGATGCGCTTGTCGCGGTGCAGCGACTGCGTGCTGATCGCCTGCTCCAGCTGCGCCTGCGTGACCGAGCCCGCCTTGACGAGGATGTCGCCGATGCGGTCGCGCCGGTTCACGATGGACGCGTAGCAGATCTGCCCCTTGTCGAAGTAGATGTAGCCGAAGTTGTTGCGATGCGTGACGGCGAGACATCCCGTCTTCTTGCCCATCGCGAGCAGCTGCAGCACGTCGGGGAGGCTGGCCTCCTTGAGACTGCCCTTGATCGCCATCAGCGCAGCTCCTCGACGAGACGGCCCGACGCGTCGGGCCACTCCCACACGATCTTCTCGTCGTCGAGGAAGAAGACGTCGGCGGCCTGTCGCACACTCGGCGGCGGCGACGTGGACGCGCCGCCGGCCGGCTCCAGCGTTTCTCTGGCGATCGGCAGCGTGAGCGGCGCGCCGGCCGATTCCGCCGCCGCCGTGAGGCGGTTCACGGTGCCGATCAGCTCGCGCACGCTCGTGGCCGAGCGCTCCGCAAGGTACGACAGCAGCTCCGGCGTCGCCGGCACACGCGCATCGGCCAGGAAGCGGCCGAACAGCTTCTCGCGCAGCGTACGGTCCGGGGCGTTGAGCTCGGTCACGAGCCCGCCCTCGAAGCGCGAGCGGAGCCGATCCTCGAGCCCTTCGATGTGCTTCGGCGGCACGTCGCTGGCGAAGACGAGCTGCTTGCCGGCGGAGTGGAAGTGGTTGAAGACGTGGAACAGCTCGTCCTGCGTGCGCTCCTTCCCTCCCACGAACTGCACGTCGTCGATGAGCAGCGCATCGGCGGCGCGATAGCGCGCCCGGAATCGCTCGATCGTGCCGTCCTGCAGCGCGGCGATCAGCTCGTCGATGAAGAGCTGCGCGCCCACGCAGGCCACGCGATAGGTGGGGCCGCCGCGGCGCGCCAGCTCGTTGCCGATGGCGTTGAGGAGATGGGTCTTCCCCACGCCGCTCGGGCCCGCGAGGTATAAAGGGTTGTAGCGATGGCCCGGCTCGGCCACGACCGCATCGGCCGCGCGCACGGCCATCTGATTGGAGAGGCTCTCCTCGAATGAGGCGCGCGCGAACGCCGCCTGCGGCCCGGCGGGCGGCACCGCGCCGGCGAGTGCGCGCTCGACGAACGCCACGGCTTCGCTCAGGCGCTCCGGATCGCGGAACATATCGGAGCCGCCCAGCGCGGGATCCACCGACGACGCCTGCTGCTCGAGGTCCTTGAGCTGATCCACCGCCTGCGCGAAGCCGCGCACGAGCGCTTCCCAGTTCTCGGGCGGCTTCTGTTCCTGCATGAGGCGCTCGAGCGGCGCGGTGCGGTAGCCCTCGCCCTTCCAGAATCCCACCGCTTCGCCAACGCGCACTTTCCACGGCTCGATCTGCGCCGCGACGGCGCTCGCGATGTCGGTGAGGAAGCTGAAGAACTCATCCTGCCGGGCCGCGGTCGGCGAGCTCACGGGCGCCGGCTCCGGCACGCCGACGAGCGCCACCACCTGCGCGGGCGTGAGCGTGCCGTCGGCCACTTGCGCCGCGGCAAGGCGGTTGAGCGCCCCCTGCAGCTCGCGCACGTTGGAGAACTCGACCCGCGCGAGCTCCTCGATCACCCCCGGCTCGAAGGTGACGTTCTTCTCCTCGCACTTGGCGCGCAGGATCGCGACGCGCGTCTCGTAGTCGGGCGCACCGATGTCGACGATGAGCCCACCGCCGAGCTTCTGGATGAGCCGCTCGTCCACGTCGGCGATCTCGGCCGGCGGACGGTCGCTCGTCATCACGATCTGGCGCTTGCCGCCCTGCAGGGAGTTGAGGAGCCGCAGCAGCTCGCTCTGGGTCTCGCGCCGTCCGGTGAGGAACTGCATGTCGTCGATCAGCAGCACGTCCACGTGGCCGTAGCGCTGCTTGAAGCGGTCCATCTCGCCGGTGGCGATCGCCGCGTGCAGCTGCTCCACGAAGTCCTCGAGCGGGAGATACTCGATGGACATGTCGGGATGCCGCGTCGTGGCCAGGTTGCCGATCGCGTGCGTCAGGTGCGTCTTGCCGAGCCCCGAGCTGCTGTAGATGAAGAGCGGGTTGTACACGGCGCCCGGCGCATCCGCGACGGCATGCGCCGCGGCGACGGCGAGCCGGTTGGCCGAGCCGACGACGTAGTTGTCGAAGCGCGCCCGCTTGTCGACTCGCATTCCTACTTGGTGCCTGCTCCGGCGGCGGTACCCGGCGCGGCGCCGGCGGCGCTCAGGCGGCGCAGCACCTGCTCGGAGATGCCCCGTAGCGACTCGAACACGCCGGGGCCGTGCAGCGCATCGGCGGAGAACTCCGGCGAGCCGCGAAAGTTGATCGCATCCGACAGCTCGGAGACGGGCAGAATGAGCTCCTTCGGCAGGTCCTGCTTGTTGTACTGCACCACGATCGGCATGGTGCGGGGATCCACGCCCTGCTCCGCGAGATTGGCGTGCAGATCCTGGAAGCTCTCGATGTTCTCGTCGAGCTGGCGCGCCTGGCTGTCGGCCACGAACACCACGCCGTCAGCGCCCTGGAGCACGAGCCGACGGGTGGCCTGGTAGTAGACCTGTCCCGGCACCGTATAGAGCTGGAACTTGGTCGTGAAGCCCGAGATGGAGCCGAGGTCCAGCGGCAGGAAGTCGAAGAACAGCGTGCGGTCCGTCTGCGTCGCGAGCGACACCATCTTGCCTTTCCGGTCCTCCGGCACCTGCCCGTAGATGTAATGCAAGTTCGTCGTCTTCCCCGAGCGACCAGGCCCGTAGTAGACGATCTTGCAAGTGATCTCGCGTGTGGCGTAGTTGACGAGCGACACGAGGCGGTGGGCGCGAGGAGGGCTAGGCGCGTCCGAACAGGACGGCCAGGTTGCGATTCAGGTCGCGCTCGAAATGCTCCGCGAGCGCGGGGGTGGTGGGTACGACTTCCTTGGGGGCGGCCGCCACGAGCGCGGCGACCAGCTCGTCGAAATAAAGACGAACCAGACCGAGAGAGCTTTCAGATCCGAATACAGTCAGGAAAATGTAGGTCCCGCGCGGCCACACCGCCTCGGCCAGGAAGATCTGGCGCTCGCGACCGACGTGGTGCAGCCCGCGGAATGGCTTTCCATCCAGCAGCTTGCCGAGCTCTCCCGAAGACGCGTGAATGCCCGCGGCCAGCGCACAGGCGGTCATCACGTCCACCGCGCGCGCAAAGCCATGCTGCGCCAGCACCTGCCCGCTCGGATGGAGCAGCAGCGCCAGTTCGGCGCCGGCGTCCGACACGAATTGCTTGAGCGGCCCCTCGATCCACGACTCGACGACGCTCACGCTGTTCATCGGTCGC
>JBBQDE010000154.1:0-6724 GCA_038319425.1 Gemmatimonadales bacterium | reverse complement strand
CGGCGCAAGGCGAGGACGAGTCATGCGGGAGATCTTGCGCCGACCGCGGCATTGCCGATAGGGGCGCTTGACGGATCACCGTCAACTGGTGAGCGTTCAGATGCAGTGGGGAGTAGCCGGCCGGCGCGCGGCACTGGGGCGCTGGAGCAGCCGATCGTCAAGACGGAGCGCGCGAGCGTTCCCGGTCGGCTGAAGGACGCAGTCGAGCCTTGGGCGAGACCACTACGGACACCGTGCGTGCCGTAGTGTGGCTCGCCCGTCGTGTATCCGGCTCACCACTTCGGAGGGCTCCGCGCGTCCATGGTCGCCACCAACATCTGGCTTTGGTTCGGATTCATCGCGTTCGTGCTCGCGATGCTGTCGCTCGACCTCGGCGTCTTCAACAAGACGCCCCACGTCGTGAAGGCGAAGGAAGCGGCGGTGATGACCGCGATCTGGGTCGCCCTCGCCCTGGTCTTCGCCGCCGGTCTCGCCTGGTTCGTCGACCGGCAGACGGCGCTGACGTTCCTCACGGGCTACGTGATCGAGGAATCGCTCAGCGTCGACAACATCTTCGTCATCGTGCTGATCTTCCAGTACTTCGCCGTGCCGGCCAAGTACCAGCACCGAGTGCTCTTCTGGGGCATCCTGGGCGCGCTGTTGATGCGCGGCCTCTTCATCGGTGTGGGCGCCGCGCTCCTCGCGCGCTTCGAGTGGATCATCTACGTCTTCGGCGCCATCCTCGTCGTGACCGGCATCCGGATGGCCGTGAAGCAGGACGAGGAGTTCGACGGGGAGCAGAACCCCATCGTGAAGTTCGTCCGCCGGTTCCTGCCGGTGACCAAGGAGTACCAGGGCAAGCACTTCTTCACGCACGACGGCGGGAAGCGGCATGCGACGCCGCTGCTGCTCGTGCTGGTGCTGGTGGAGGCGACGGACCTCATCTTCGCGATCGATTCCATCCCGGCGATCTTCGGGATCACCCGCGACCCGTTCATCGTGTTCACGTCGAACATCTTCGCCGTGATGGGCCTGCGGTCGCTCTTCTTCCTGCTCGCGAGCGTGGTGACGAAGTTCCACCTGCTCAAGTATGGGCTCGCGGTGATCCTCACCTTCGTCGGGGCGAAGATGCTGCTCGAGCAATGGATCCACATCCCGATCCTGCTGTCGCTCGGGGTGGTCGTCGTGGTGCTGGCGGCGTCCATCGTCGCGTCGCTCGTGTGGCCGCACGCGCGGCCAAAGAGCGAAGGCAAGACGGGCTCGGTGTTCGGGACGGCGTCGCGAGGCGCGCCGCCGGAGTAGCCGGGGGAGTTTTCCCGGCTGTACTTCGTACTCGGTACTAACTACCAAGTACCAGCTATTCGGCGCAGGCGTCCGGTTGCGCTGGCTCTCGGCGACTCTACCGGCGTTCCATCGCGTCCCGGACATCGAGCAGGATTTCGAAGTACAGCTGCTCTCGGCGGTACGCGAAGTCGAGCGTGGCCATCTGGGCCTCGTCGCCCGTGGCCTTGGCCCGCTCGAAAGCTTCGCGGTACATGTCGTCGATGTTGGCGAGGATGCGTTCGCGGGAGCGGGACATGCTGACCTTCTTGATGGCGTGGGTGGTAAGACGAGGGGGCTCGCCCGCGGTCTTGTCGAGCTGCTCGTCGTTCGGCTCCAGCAGGTATCGCTGAGCCGCGTCGAGGAGACCGCGTCGGGACGGAAGTGACGGAAGCAGAGGATTGAACATTTGCGACGAGAGCAGATCTTCGCGCGCGACGACTACCAGTGCGTCTACTGTGGCGAGCGATTCGAGCCGGCCGCCCTCACGGTGGATCACGTGCAGCCGAAGATGAGCGGCGGCGACCGGTCCGGGGGGAACCTAGTGACGGCGTGTGGGGGGTGCAACGCAAGAAAGGGCGCGCTGCGGCTCTCGCGCTTCCTCCGCGACGACCCGGTCGCACGCACGCATTTCTTCGCGCTCGCCGCGAGGCACGTCTGGCCCCGCATCCTGCGCACGGTCGCCGAAGAGATCGACCAGCTTCCCGGTTGGGAGTGATCCCCCGCCGACGGCGCGTCGGCTCGGGTCAGCCGGCGCGAGGCGGCAGACGCCGAACGCCCGGTGCTACGACC
Organism: Gemmatimonadales bacterium; assembly: GCA_038319425.1. GTDB lineage: Bacteria > Gemmatimonadota > Gemmatimonadetes > Gemmatimonadales > Gemmatimonadaceae > AG11. The sequence continues at coordinate 4,633 of JBBQDE010000154.1, read as the reverse complement.
GGCGCGACTCGAGGCGGTGGAAGACGGCCTCCTCCACCACACGACCGTCGCGGAGATGCTCCAGGACGATCCGCTCCAGCAGCGCCGGGGTGACCGCGGCGTACCACACCCCCTCCGGATACACCACGACGATGGGACCGCCGGCGCACACGCCGAGGCACGGCGTCTCCCCTCGCTTGACCCGGCGAGGACCGAACAGGAGCGACTCGCGCTGGAGCAGCCGCGCGAGCTCCGCGTACAGGGCGCGGCCCTCGCGATGCGGCGAACAGTACCCTCCCGTGCACACGAGCACGTGGCGGGCATACGGCTCCATGAGCGCGGTGAGCTGGCTCGGTGTCGGTATGGACGGCACGCCGCATTCTAACCACCGGGCGGGCGCCGCGATCGCGAGGTTCTCACGCCGCCATTGCCGGACTGGAGCCGGAGAGGGATACTCCTGTCCCATGCTCCCACGATCCATCGGCACCCTCCGTCTCGATACCGTCGACGTCGCGAAGCCACGCGGCGCACCGGTGCTCTGCCTTCACGGGCTGTTCGCGGGGAGCTGGGTGTTCGAACGGGTCCTCCCGCTCATCGCCGAGCGCGGCTACCCGGCGGCCGCCCTCTCGTTCCGGGGACATCCTCCCGCAGCGCCGCTGCCGATGATCGGACGCACGTCCATCGCCGGCTACTGCCACGACGCATTCGAAGCGGCTCGCGAGCTCGAGCGCCCCATCGTGATTGGCCACTCGCTCGGCGGGCACGTCGCGCTGCTGCTCGCGTCGCGCAACTTGGTGCGCGCGGCCGTACTGGTGTCGTCGGCGCCTCCGCGCGGCATCAGCGTATTCAGCCGGCCGCTGCTCCTTCGCATGGCGCGGTACCTTCCCGCGCTGCTCTTCTCGCGCCCGTTCGTGCCGACGGCGAGCGACCTCGATGTGCTGGTGCTGAACGAGGTGCCGGCCCACGAGCGCGCGGCGATCCGCGGGCGATTCGTGCCGGACAGCGGCCGCGCGGCGCGACAGGTGGCGCTCGGGGTGTACGACATCCCGCTCCGCAGCCTGCACGCGCCGCTGCTCATCGTGGGGGCGGAGCACGATCGATTCGTGCCGATCGGCGCGGCGCGGCGCATGGCGCGGCGGTACGACGCGCCGCTGCACGTGGCGCGCGGCCACGGGCATTTCCTGTTCGCGGAGCCCGGATGGGAGTCCGAGCTCGGCGCGATCCTCGACTGGATCGACCAGCTGCCCGCGCCGGTACGAGGGCCGAAGTCGGCGGCCTGGACGGGGGAGCACGCGCCGGTGAACCGGACGCGCGCATGATGGGTTACCCTCCAGCACCCTCATTACGACCGAGCCATTCCATCATGCCCGAACAGGAGATCGCCGAGAAGCAGTACGCGCACCCCGACGCGCTGGTGAGCACGGCGTGGCTCGCGGGCCACCTCGACGACGACAGCGTGCGCATCCTGGAGAGCGACGAGGACGTCCTGCTCTACGAGCTGGGGCACATTCCCGGCGCGCTCAAGATCGACTGGCACGCGGACCTCAACGATCCGATGCAGCGCGACTACATCGGCCGCGAGCCGTTCCAGGCACTGATGCGGCGGCTCGGCATCGACGAGAAGACCACCGTGGTGTTCTACGGCGACAAGAACAACTGGTGGGCGACGTACGCGCTGTGGGTGTTCCAGCTGTTCGGCGTGACGCGCACGAAAATCCTGGATGGCGGCCGCACGAAATGGGAGTCCGAGGGGCGCGAGATGGCGACCGACGTGCGCGCGGTGAAACCGTCGGCGTACAAGGCGAACGCGCGTGGCGACGCGCGCATCCGGGCCTTCATGCCCGACGTTCTGAAGCACCTGGAGAAGAAGGGCAAGTTGATCGACGTCCGCTCGGTCGACGAGTACACGGGAAAGAAGCTCCACATGCCGGACTATCCGCAGGAGGGGGCGATGCGCGGCGGGCACATTCCCGGCGCGCGCAGCGTGCCGTGGGCGCGCGCGGCGAACGCGGACGGCACGTTCAGGAACGCCTCCTCCCTGCGTGACATCTACCAGGGTGAGGCCGGGCTGACGCCAGGAGACGACGTGGTCGCCTACTGCCGCATCGGCGAACGCTCGTCGCACACCTGGTTCGTGCTCACCTATCTGCTGGGGTACGACAAGGTGCGCAACTACGACGGCAGCTGGACGGAGTGGGGCAACGCCGTCCGCGCCCCGATCGAGCGCTGACCGCGATGGCGCACAAGCCGAACGTCATCAGCGCTACGTGGGTCAGCGGGCACCAGTTCGACACCGGACGTCCGGATGGTCCGGTGGCGCGCCTCGACGGCAGCGCGCAATCGGGCCAGTCGCCTCCCGACGCGTTGCTCAGCGCCCTCGCGGCCTGCGCCGGCATCGACGTCGTGGACATTCTCGTCAAGCGACGCACGCCGGTAGAGCGGCTGGTGATCGACGTCGAGGGAACACGCCGCGAAGAGACGCCACGCCGCTTCACGCGGCTCCGCATCACGTTCTACGTCGACGGCGCCGGGATCGAGACGGTCCATGCCGAGCGCGCCGTGACACTCGCGTTCGAGAAGTACTGCTCCGTGGCGGCGTCGCTCGCGCCAGACATCGTGGCGGAGACGCGCGTGGTCGTGAACGGCGTGCAGGGCCCGATCGTGGCGCAGCCGCTCGGGAGATAGCGGCCGTCAGCCCGTCGCCCCGCTACGAGCGGATCAGCGGTCGGCCCGCACTTTCTCCCAACAGCCGCACCCCTGCCCCTTCAGCCCTTCGGCGAGCTTCTCCCGCAGCGCGTCGGGCGCGCCAAGCTCCACGCGAAGCTTCTTCACGGCCTCGAAGAAGCACGACTGATACACCTCGTACGACTGGCACTTCGAGCACGTCGCGATGTGTGCGCACAGCCGCTCGGCGCCGTGCGGCGTGATCTGGTCGTCGAGGTAGTCCCACAGGTGCCGCAGCACGTCGGCGCACGCGGTCGTGAGACCCAATGCTTCCAGCTGCACGCGGGCGGGGGCGCTCATCGGGCCCCCGCCGGCACGAAGCCCATGTCTTCCGCCACCGTGAGCAGCTTCTCCTGCAACAGACGCCGGCCGCGGAAGAGCCGTGAGCGGACCGTGCCGATGGGCACGCCCATCACCTCGGCCGCCGACTCGTACGTGAGATCTTCGACGTCCACGAGAATGACCGCCGAGCGGAACGGCTCGGAGAGCTCGCCGATGGCGTTGCGCAGCGCGGGCGCAAGATCGAGCCGGGCATAGATGTCGTCATAGCCTTTCTCCCGGGCAGCGGCATAGACCGAGCCCGCGGCGACGGCGTCCTGCTCGCCGTCCTCCAGATCGACCGTGGGCCGCTGCCGCTCGCGCGACCGCAGGAACACGTTGCGACAGATCGTGAAGAGCCAGCGCCGGCAGTCCGTGCCTGGAATAAAGGTGTGCCAAGACCGGTAGGCGCGGAGGAAAGTCTCCTGCACTACGTCGTCGGCGTCGGCTTCGTCGCGCGTGAGCGACAGGGCAAATCGATACACGTCGTCGAGCCACGGCAGCGCATCGCGCTCGAACGCCGCGTCACGCTCTGTGTCGCCGGTGGGAAACCGATCCCGGTTGCCACCGACACCCACGCCGGAGCCTCCGGACTCGAGTCCGGACGGGTGGGGATTGGCGAAAGTGGCCGTCGTCATTATGGCCTCATTAGTTGATGGGTTAACTTTACACCCATCGAACCGAAATGGCAAGAGGGGGCTATGTTGCGGCCCATGCGCGTGCGCCTGCTCGCCGCCTTCGCGGCCGTCTACACGGTCTGGGGCTCCACCTACCTCGCGATCCGCTTCGCCGTCGAGACGCTCCCCCCGCTGCTGATGGCGGGGGTGCGATTCGTCATTGCCGGGGTGCTCCTGTTGCTCTGGTCGCGGTTCCACGGCGGCTCGCGCGGCCTGTCGCGGCGGGACTGGATCACGGGACTGGTCAGCGGCGCGCTGCTGCTGCTGGGCGGCAACGGCGCCGTCGTGTGGGCGGAGCAGCGCGTGCCGTCGGGCATCGCAGCGCTGCTCGTGGCGATCGTGCCATTGTGGATGGTGCTGCTGGACTGGCTGCGGCCGGGCGGGCAGCGCCCCGCCTCGCTGGTGTTCGTGGGACTCGGCCTCGGCCTGCTCGGACTCGGGCTCCTCGTGGGACCCGACGCCATGCACGCCGGCGGCGCGATCGACGTGACCGGCGCGACGGTGCTCGTGCTGGGATCGTTGTCGTGGGCGGTCGGGTCGCTCTACACGCAGCGTGCCCCGCGCCCGAGCTCGGCCAACAACGGATCGGGTGCGCAGATGCTCGCGGGCGGGGCGTGCCTGCTGGCCCTGGCACTCGCGACGGGAGAGGGCGCGCAGCTCGATCTGCCGCACGCCTCCGCGCGCTCGCTGCTCGGCTTCGCCTACCTCGTCACGTTCGGATCGCTGATCGGGTTCACGGCATACGCGTACCTGCTCGCGCACACCACGGCGGCGAAGGCGGCCACGTACGCGTACGTGAATCCGGTGGTGGCCGTCGCGCTGGGATGGGCGTTCGCGAGCGAACCGGTGACGTCGCGAACCGTGCTCGCGGCTGCGGTGATCCTCGCCGGGGTGGCGATCATCACCGTCGCGCGCGACGCACCCGTGACGAAGCA
>JBBQDE010000153.1:0-6732 GCA_038319425.1 Gemmatimonadales bacterium | reverse complement strand
ACGAGAATCTCGCCGATCGGATAGATCGCCGAGATCGGCTCATCGCAGCAGCGGCAGCGCGCACGAAGCACGAGCCAGCTGATGACGGGCACGTTCTCGAACCATGCGAGCTGGTGCCCGCAGTTCGGGCAGCGCGAGCGTGGACGAATCACGCTCAGATCCGCGGGCCAGCGGGCCACACAGACGTTGAGAAACGAGCCGACGCACAAACCCAGCAGGAAGGCGATGGCGGTGGCGATGGCGGAGGGGGTCACGTGCGCAGCTGATAGAGAAGAATGCCCGTGGCGACCGCCACATTGAGCGACTCGACGGCGCTGCTGATCGGCAGCGATGCGAGGTCCTTCACGCGGGCCCGTGACTCGATCGACATTCCGGCGCCCTCATTGCCGACGACCAGCGCGAGGCGGTCGGGGGCGACGAGTGCATCGAGTGCCGTGCCTGCCGCGTCGGTTCCCCACAGGACAACCGCATGGCGAAGGCTGAACGCGTCCAGCTGCTCCCACGAACAGGCGAAAGCCGGAGTATGAAAGCTCGCGCCCATCGCACTACGGACGACCTTGGCGTTCCAGAGGTCAACGGTTCCCGGAAGGGCCAGCACGGCCGCCGCGCCCAGGGCGGCCGCGGTTCGCACGATCGTCCCGGCGTTGCCCGGGTCCTGCACGCCATCCAGGACGACCAGACGGGCGCGCGCCGGGAGCACCAGCGTCTCGAGGGAGCGCGCCGGGATCTCGCCGATGGCCAGGACGCCCTGCGGCGACTCCGTCTCCGCGGCGCTGGCGAACTCCAGCGCCGACACCTCCGACAGGTCGGCACCCCGTTGCCGGATCGCGGCGAGGAGTGCGGCGCCGCGCGGAGCGTCGGCGAGCTGGGGCGCGGCGAGAATGCCCCGGATCGCGAGGGACGAGCGCACGAGCTCCTCCACGGCGCGGACGCCCTCGGCGGCGAACAACCCGTGCCGCTCGCGCGCTTTCCGGCGCCTGAGATCGCGTGCTAAGGTAAGCAGCTTCAAGACGTTAGGATTTCGCCGACGGAATGGGTCTTGCGAAAGGGTCCCGCGAACGCTTCGACCACGAGAGGAGCATCATGAGACGACTGATGGCCGGCTTCGCGCTGGCGATAAGCATGACGGCGTGCGGAGTCTCGACGCAACAGGAAGTCGAGATGGGACAGCAGTACGCCGCACAGATCAACCAGCAGCTGCCGATCATCCAGGATCCGGAGCTCAACCGCTACATCAATGTCCTGGGCGATTCGATCGCGCGCCTCACGGAACGGCAGGACCTGCCGGAGTGGCGATTCTACATCGTCGACAGCAAGGAAGTGAACGCCTTCGCCGTCCCTGGTGGCTACGTCTACGTGAACCGCGGCCTGATCGAGCGCACCCAACGGATGGATCAGCTGGCGGGCGTGCTCGGCCACGAGATCGGCCACGTCGTGCGCCGCCACTCGATCAAGCAGATGCAGCAGCAGCAGGGCGCCAACATCGGCGTCACCCTGGCCTGCGTGCTCACCAGCGTGTGCAACAACCAGGCGGGTCAGGCGGCGATCCAGGTGGGCGGAACGGCGCTGTTCGCGAAGTTCAGCCGTGGCGACGAAGCGGAGGCGGACGACGAAGGCATCAAGAACGTGATCCGGGCGGGCATCAGCCCTAACGGTATCCCGGAGATGTTCCAGATCCTCATCAACGAGCGCCAGTCGAACCCCTCGGGCGTGGAGAACTGGTTCGCCACGCATCCGCTGGAAGAGGACCGCATCGCCGCCACACGTCAGAAGATCGCCCAGTACGATCCGGCGATCCTGCGCTCGTTGGCCACGGACTCGCGCAACTTCCAGACGTTCAAGACGCGGCTTCGCTCGATGCCGGCGTCACCGACACCCAGGCGGCAGTAGAAAGAACACCCGCACGATGAACGGTGACCGATCGCTCGGTCACCGTTCATCGTTACAGGCCTCCCACCCAGCGCTCCACCAGCGACTCGAATTGCGATGCGACCGCCGTCGTCGTGTCGAGCACTTCGGCGTGTGACAGCGGGTGAGGCGAGATGCCGGAGGCGAGGTTCGTGACGCAGCTGATCCCGGCGACCCGCATGCCCAGCGCGCGCGCGACGATCACCTCCGGCACGGTGGACATTCCGACCGCGTCGGCACCGAGCGTGGCGAGCATGCGCACCTCCGACGGCGTCTCGTAGGTCGGACCGAGAAGACCGCCATAGATCCCCTCCTGCAGGGGAATGCCGAGCGCCACGGCGTGGTCGCGCAACTGCCGCGCGAGTGCGGCGTCGTACGGGGCGCTCATGTCGGGAAAGCGCTCGTCACCGAGTTCCACCGCTCCGATGAGCGGATTCCGGAACATGAGGTTGAGGTGATCGCGGATGAGCATCAGGTCGCCCGCGCGAAAAGTGCGACGGATGCCGCCGGCCGCGTTCGAGACGAACAGCGTCCGGATGCCGAGGGCGTGGAACACGCGAACCGGGAAACCAGCGAGCGCGGCGCCGTGCCCTTCGTACATATGGAAGCGGCCGGCCAGCGCGACGATCGGCCGCCCCGCAAGCGTTCCCGCGATGAGCTGGCCGGCGTGACCGACCACCGTGGCGGACGGAAAGCCGGGTACGCCGGCGAACGGTATGGCGGTGGCGTCGGCAATCCGTGTGGCGAGTCCGCCCAGCCCCGAGCCGAGGACGATGCCGGCAACCGGCGTGGTGGTACCGATGCGGTGCCGAATGGCGGCGGCGGCGGTGTTGGCGGCGGCGGCGCCGTACGACGACGGGCCAGTCACGCCACGGCCTTTCGCAGGGTCGCGATTTCCTGCTGCGCGCGCGCGACGAGCTTCATGCGCTCGTCGTAGGGCAGGAAGCAGCTTTCGAAGCCGTTGAGCGCGATGCGCGCCAGCTCGTCGAAGCTGAAGGCGAGCGACTGCGACGCATGGACGTATTCGTCGGTGAGGGTCACGCCGCTCATCAGCCGGTTGTCCGTGTTCAACACGACGTTCAGCCCGCGATCGAAGTACTCCCGAAACGGGTGCAGCGAGTACGACGGCGCCACCCTCGTCTGGACGTTGCTCGTGAGACAGATCTCGAGCGTGATGCGGTGATCGTTGCAGTAGTCGGTAAGCGACGTGTCCTCGATGAGGCGCGTGGCATGGCCGAGGCGGTGCGCGCCGCAGACGTGGACGGCCTGCCGAACGGAATCGGCTCCGTCGCCCTCGCCGGCGTGGCAGGTGCATGACAGGTCATGACTTCGAGCGTACTCGAAGGCGCGCGCATGCGCACGCGCTGGGTGTCCCAGCTCGCCGCCGGCGAGATCGAAGCCGACGACGCCGCGGTGCCGGTACGCGACCGCGAGCTCGGCCAGCTCCTGTGACACGGCGGGAGACATGTTCCGGATGGCCGTGATGATCACGCGTCCGACGATGCCGAGCTCCTGTTCGGCGCGGGCGAGGCCCCGCAGCGGCGCCTCGACGGCCTGCTCGAGCGAGAGCCCCTCGCGCACGTTGAGCACCGGCGCATAGCGCACCTCGAGGTACCGCACGCCATCCCGCGCGGCGTCTTCCGCCAACTCGTACGACACGCGCTCGAGCGACGACTCGGATTGCATCACCGAGAGGGTGATCGCGAACCGCTCCAGGTACTCCTCGAGGTTGTGTGCGTCGCTCACCGTCATGTATTCCCGCAGCGAATCGGCGTCCGGCGCCGGCATCGTCACACCCTTCTCGATCGCGAGCTCGAGCATCGTCTCCGGCCGGAGCGACCCGTCGAGGTGACAGTGCAGCTCGGCCTTCGGAAGACGTCGCAGCAGCTCCCGCAGGCGCGTCGCGTCGCTCATCGGGTCGGCCCGGTCGCGACGAATCGCGCGTCGGTCGGAGCGCGCACCGGCTGCGGACGGCTCCGCAGATACGCGACGAAGGCATCGCGATCGATGAGCGGCAGCACCTCGGTGCGCCGCGCCGCCGTGCCGAGCCCGAGCCCCTCGCCGCCGGTGGCGAGAAAGTCATTGAGCACGAGCGCGTATTCCTTGTCGGGCACGAGCTCCGACCCGTCGGTCAGGCGGATGCTTCGAACGCGTGCGCCCGGGGCCGCCGTGGAATCGTACGTGACGATCGCGCCGCTCAGGTGCACGTTGAGCCGCTTGCCGACCAGCTTCTCGAGATAGTCGCGCAACGCCGCGCCAGACAGCGAATATCGGTAGAGCACGTTGGCGAACGGCTGGATCTCGAACAGCGAGCCGTAGGTGGCGGGCCCTTCGCGGAGGTTGGCGCGAATGCCGCCGTTGTTCATGACGGCCACATCGCCCTGTCCTTCAGCGCGCATCGCGTCGGCGATCAGGTTGCCGAGCGGGTACTGGTCACCCTGACGCACCAGCGCGGTGGCGATCGTGGCGACGAGACGATTCACCACCGGCGCAACGGCCGTCACGGCTCGCTGCACAATGGCCGCGACGACCGAGTCGGGCGGCAGCGAATCGGGGACCACGTCGCGGACCTGGTGGCGGCTTCCCTCCGGCCCGAGGTCGATCACGCCGAACGCGGTGCCGCTCGAACGCGCCTGCACGATGGGGATGCCGTTCACGACGACATCCACGAACGAGTGGGTGTGTCCGCTGACGATGGCATCCACCGGCTCGCGCAGCCGTCGCGCGAAGTCGACGATCTCACCCTTGCAGTTGGACGCGCCGTCCCGGTCGCAGAATGCCCCATCGTGCGCCACGACGATCACGAAGTCCGCGCCGCGGCTGCGCAGGCGTCGCGCGAGGCTGTCCACGATGGGGACAGGGTCGGCGAATCGCAGATCCGCCCCGTTGGCGGCGCGCGTCGTGGTGGGCGTCAGCAGCGTCGCGACGCCGATGATGCCGACCCGGAGCGCGCCGCGCGTGATCAGCGTGTCGTCGCGAATCCACGGCACGTCCCGGCCATCGGCGAAGCGCACGTTCGCCGCGAGGATCGCGTACTTCGCGTCGCGCATGCGCGCCTTCAGCGTGTCCTGCCCCCAGTCGAATTCGTGGTTCCCCACGGCCCCGGCCGCGTAGCCCAGCGCATTGAAGAGCTCCACGACCGGGCGGCCGAACGCGAGGTTCGACGCCGGTGTGCCCTGGAACTCGTCGCCGCCGTCCAGCAGTACGGTCTCGCAGGCGGGGGATACGCAATCGGCCTTCGCGCGCGCGATCGCCGTCGCGAGGTAGGCAATGCCGCCGCGCAGGCGTCCCGTGGCATCGGGACGCGGCTCGAGGGCGCCGTGGAAGTCGTTCGTGGCGATGACCCGCAGCCTCGGCGCCGGACGGGTCGCGCGCACGCTGGTCGCCACGCTCCCCGGTAGAGCAGCAGCCGGCGCGGCGAGTGTCGACGGTGCCGGCGCGACCGCGGCGGTGGCGAGCGCGGACGTCCCGACGGCGTGCGCGTCGTCGCGGTTGTCACGCCGCATTTGCTGATACAGTGTGGCCACCGCGCTCGCCGGCTCGATGCGCCAGTTCCGCGTGAAGTAGTTCCACGGATTGACGGTGCCCTTCCGCTTCACCTCGTCCACGAGCAGCTGGCGGATCTCCTCCTGCTTGTCGTACACCACCGGCGCGCCGCTGAGCATCGCGTACCCTCCGCCACCGGTCTGCCGGTAGTTGTTGAGCGCGAGCGTGAAGCTGTCGGTGGGCGACACGGGGCGCCCCTTGACGTCGAGCCGCGTCACGCGCTGCCCCACCGGGCGCGACACGTCGAGCGTATAGTCGGCGCCGGCCACGATATCGAAGTTGTAACCGGGTACCGTGGGGTCGATGGCGGGCGCGCCGTCGGCGCCGGTGCGATAGTATCGCGCGCTGTGTTCCAGGTACTGCCGCAGCTGGCGTCCGCTGATTCGCACCGCGCGCAGAGTGTTGTCGTAGGGATAGAGCGCCTGCAGCCGGCCCGCGGTGATCGCGCCGGAATCCAGCGACGCGTCGAGCGAGAAGGCGGCGGTAGACGCGAGGTCGGCGCCGCTTGCCTTGCGCTCAGTTTCCAGGATGAGGTCGATGAGCGGCGTGTCCATGACCCGCGAGGAATCGGCGCGCCACGCAACAGGAGTGCGGCCGATGGGCGTCGTGATGTAAGCCACGGTAGCCCGGTGGGCGGCGTCCGTCGCCGCCAGCACCGTGGGATCCTCGGCATGTCCGACTGCCTGGATGACCTTGGAGTCCTTCCCCGCCACCCGCCACGTTCCGCCCGTGCGCAGGAGCGCGAGATGCGCCACCGCCACGCTGGTCGCCCAGTTCTTCGGCTGCATCAGCAGTACGCCGTTGATCGTCGTGTCGGGCATCTCCTGGTGCGAGTGCCCGTAGAGAATCAGATCGATGCCCGGCACTTCGCGGGCGACGCGTGCCGCCACGTTCTCGCTGGGCACGCCGGTGGTCACGGTGTCGTAGCTGGACGCGCCATCGAGTCCCGAATGCATCGCGACGAGCACGATCGCCGCGCCCGCGGCGCGCACGTCGACCACGGCGGTTCTGAGCTCGGTGACGATGTCCTTCACCACCAGACGCCCCTTCAGGTTGTCGCGATCCCAGACCATGGAGCCCGGCGTCGTGGCACCGACGATGCCGATGCGCGCGTCGCCGCGCGTCATCATCGTCCAGGCGACGTACCCCTGGCCTCCATCGGGACGAAAAGTGTTGGCCGCCAGAAACGGAAACTTCGCCTGGCGCATCGTGCGCTCGAGGAAGGGCACGCCGTAGTTGAACTCGTGATTGCCCACTGCCGCCGCGTCGTACCGCATG
>JBBQDE010000152.1:0-6738 GCA_038319425.1 Gemmatimonadales bacterium | reverse complement strand
CGGGCCGCCGCCGGCGCCTCCGACCTGCGTGCGGCGGAACCCCTGCTGCGCCCGCCGGAAGTCGGACGGGTTCTCCCCGATGGGCACGATGGGCGACGGTGCGTCGACCGGCAGTCCCGGGCGGTCATAGACGAACGCCTCGCCCGTCCACTGCTCGCCTCCGGCACGCGTCTCCATGTTGACGACGCCGTTCGAGCTGCGGCCGAACGGCGCGCCATAGCTGTTCGCCAGCACGCCGAGCCGGGAGAGCGCCGAGAGCGGCACCTCCACGCGCGGGCCACCGAGAAAACCCTCGTTGTTCTCCAGACCGTCCAGGGAATACTGCGTGTAGAGCGAGTTGGCACCATTGATGGTGAGCTTCGGCGCGTCGCCGAAGAAGCCCGTGGCCTGCGCGACGCCGGGAATGTTGTAGGCGAGCGCGATCGGGTCCCGCGCATCGGTCGGGAGACGCTGAAGCTCCTCCCGCTCCACCGCGCCTCCGGTCGCGGCGTCTCGTGTGTTCAGCAGCGGCCGAGTGCGCGACGCGACCACGCTGACGACGTCGAGTCGCGCGAGCGGCAGCAGCGTCACGCCGACGACGCGCCGCGTCCCCTCCACCAGCGCCGGCAGGGGGAGGGTCGCCGATCGGACGCCGGGTCCCACGACCGTGAGCGTTCCGGCCGCTGCCGCTGGCACACTCAGGGCGAACCGTCCGCTGCTATCGGTCAGGGTGCTCGCATCACCCGGCGCGAAACGAACCCGCGCCCCCGCTACGGGCTGACCGCTCTGCTCCCGCACCACCCCATCGACGCGCGCCGAAGCCTGGGCGACCGCACGCGCGGGAGAGAGGATGGCGACGGCGAGGGCGAGGAGTGGAAGACGACGACATGCGTGCAACATGCTCACATCTTCATCATGTCGTGGCGCATGTCGAGCATGGCCTGCACGCGCTGCTTGTGCTGGGGCCACATCGCGTGCAGGCTCGCGGTTTTCGCCGTGGCCATCGTGCCGAGATCCTTTCGCAGTGCGGTAACGGCCGCGTGCCACTTGGTCGGCGGCGTCATCTTCGTCTGCTTCATCATCATCTCGCAGTCGGCAATGAGCGCCTCGACGGTCTGCCGATGCGCCGGTACGAGCGGAACGATCGCGTCGCCCGAGGCGGCGTCCATGGCGGCGAGGTCGCGCTGCACGCGTGCGACCACGGTATCCGCGTGCATGCCGCTCATCGCCATGCCGCCACGCGGCGTCATCGTGGTGTCGCTCGAGGCAGCGGCAGACATCGCGCCGGGCGCGGCGGTATCGCGGGCCGTGCGATCGGAAGAGGAGCAGGCAGCGCCGATGATCAGCAGCGACGCGATAGCGGTGAAACGCAGGCTGAGAAACATGAGATGACCTCGGGGTGGGGTGTAGCGGGCCGCAGTGACCGACAAGTCACGGGCCGGCGGAAAGGTTCCGCCGGGTCAGTCGCCTGCGCGGTGCGGCGAGGAAGGCTGGAATCGGCGCACCAACGCCGGCGCGAACGAGACCGCGATGAGCAGTGTCGCGGCAATGCCCACCTTGACGAGTGCTGCGCGCGACGCGCCTTGAGCGCCGGCGATGAGGCTGTCCGCGAAGTAGGTGTACACGACAGTCCCCGGGACGATGCCGAGCGCGGTGCCCAACAGGTAGGCGCGCAGCGGGACCCCCGCGAGCCCTGCGGCGAAGCTCAGCAGGTTGAAGGGCACGACGGGCAGAAGCCGGAGCCGGAAGATGGTCGCGAAGCTGCCGCGTTCGACGAGGCCATCGAGCTTCGCGAGGTTCGAGCCCAGCAGGTTGCGGATTGCGTCCCGTCCAAGCCCTCTGGCGAGCAGAAACGCGCCCAGCGCCCCGAGCATGGCACCGCACCAGTTGAGGACCGAGCCGAGCACGGTGCCGAAGATCGCGCCACCGGCCAGCGTGAACGGCGTGGCGGGGAGGCCGAAGGTGGCCACAATGGCGTACGCGGCAACGAAGAGTGGGGCGATCGCCGTCACGCCGCGCGCTCGGCGTACCGCGGCGGCGAGCCGCGCCGGATCGCGCAGCCCGAACAATCCGAACCGCCACGCGACCAGCACTGCTGCCACGAACAGCGCGACGAGAATCACGACGCGCACTAGCGTGGCCCGCCGGTGGGGGGCCGGCCCGTCGTGCCGAGCGGCGCCCGCGGTGCGGGTGGCGCTCACCGCCACATCCTGAAGTAGAGACCGAACACTCCTTTCGCCCGCGGAGTGAGACGCTGCCGGCGATGCGTGTCAGCCGCCTTGCGGATCGCTTCGGCTTGCGTCGGATAGGGATGGATGGTCTTTCCGAGCGCCGACAGTCCGATTCCGTTCGACATCGCGGCAGTGATCTCGCTGATGGTCTCGCCGGCGTGAGCGGAGACGAGCGTCGCGCCGAGAATGCGGTCGCTGCCACGGGCGAGGTGCACGCGGAAGAATCCTTCCGCGTCCCCGTCGAGCACCGCACGGTCCACCTGCGCCAGCGGCACGGTGATCGTTTCCACGGCGTCGCCCGACTCCACCACGTCACGGGCGCCGATGCCGACGTGCGCGACTTCCGGCGACGTGTACGTGCACCAGGGCATCACCAGATCGCTCGCCTTCCCGCCGCCGATGCCGTGAAAGAGCGCGTTCGGGACGGCCAGGCGCGCCTGCGCATCGGCGGCGTGCGTGAACTGGTATTTCGACGCGCAGTCGCCAATCGCGAAGACGCGGTGGTTGGACGTGCGGAAGCGATCGTCCACCTCGATGCCCGCATGACTGAACCGCACGCCCGCGCTCTCGAGCCCGAGCCCCTCGACATTGGCCGCGCGGCCGGCCGCGACGAGGATCCGGTCGCCATGGCACTCGGCTCGACGGCCGTCCACTTCGTAGGTCAGCGTACGGCCATCGCCATCGCGGCGCGCCGCGAGGATCTTTACCCTCTGGCGCAGCTCGACCCCGTCGGCGACGAGCGCGCGCTCGACGATCGCGGCGGCGTCGGCGTCCTCGCGCGCGAGAAGGTGTGAACCGGCGTCGAGGATCGTCACCTGGCTGCCGAGACGGGCGAACGCCTGCGCCAGCTCGCAGCCGATCGGGCCGCCGCCGATCACGAGCAGGCGTCGAGGCAGCGCGTCGAGGTCGAAGACCGTCTCATTCGTCAGGTAGCCGGTCTCCGTCAACCCATCGATCGGGGGTGCCGCGGCGCGGCCTCCGGTGGCGACGATCGCGCGCCGGAACTGGAGCGGCGTCTCGCACTGGTCGTCGCCCTGCACGATGATGCCGGTGACGCCGGTGAACCGCGCGCTGCCGAGGAACACGTCGACACCGAGGTCACGGAAGCGCGACGCCGCATCCACGCCACTCAGTTCCGCGCGCCGCCCGCGCATGCGCGCCATTGCGGCGGCGAAGTCGCCCGAGCCGGTCGCGGCCGGCCCGCCGAACCGCGCCGCCGCGGTACGCGTCTCGTGCCACGCGCGCGCGGCGCGGATGAGTGCCTTCGATGGCACACATCCGACGTTGAGGCAGTCGCCGCCCATGAGCGCGCGCTCGACGAGGGCGACGCGCGCGCCGAGCCCCACCGCGATCGCCGCGCTGACCAGCCCCGCCGTTCCGGCGCCGATGACGACCAGGTGGTATCGACTGGCCGGGCTCGGATTCCGCCAGTCTGCCGGATGCACGTTCGCCAGCCATTGCCGATCGGCGTCGGGGTAGAGCCGACTGGCAACGGCAAGTCGGTCAGCCGCACCCTGAGGTGCAACCGTCGCCGGCGCAGCATCGCTCATGGTAACCTTCATCGCTTGGAGGGAGCTCCGGGGTTCCGGCGCGGCCGAAGCGTCAGGCTGGCTCCGGAACGGAGGCAAGTCGCAGGGGAGGCGTCGGGTTCCCGACGCAGACGCCCCGATGTGCCCGGCGCTCTCATTACTCCTCGAGCAGGAAACGTGCGAAGAACAGCATCACAGGGAGGCACGTCCCTCCTGGACCGGATCGTGCCCAGGCAGGTGTACAGACACCATCGGAGTGTTGATGACGGACACTATCACGACGCCGCGTTCCATGCGTCGATCAGGCATGATCGCCTGCGCAGTGATCGCGGCCGGCGCGTTGCTCTGGGCTGAGCGTCGCCGCGCACTGCGCCCCTCGACCGCACCAGTGCGTGATCATCAGCGCGAGCGGGTCGTCACGAATCTCGTGATGGCCGGCCTCACCGCCGCGGCAGCGCACGCCGCGATGACGCCCGTCGTCGAGCCGCTTTCCAGGCGCGTGGAGCGTGACCGTCTGGGTCTCGTCCAGCAACTGCCGGCGCCAGCATGGATGCGAGACGCGGTCGCGGTCGTGCTGCTGGACTACACCTTGTACTGGTGGCACGTGGTCGAGCATCGCGTACAGTGGCTGTACCGCTTCCACCAGGTACACCACGCCGATCTGGCGCTCGATACGTCAACGGCGCTGCGCTTCCATTTCGGCGAGTTTCTCACATCCGTGCCGTGGCGGGCAGGGCAAGTCAGAGTCATCGGCGTGTCCCTCCGCGCGCTGCAGACCTGGCAACGTCTCACCATGCTCTCCGTCCTCTTCCACCACTCGAATGTACGTCTCCCGCTCGGGCTGGAGCGCGTGTTGGCCCGCCTCGTCATGACGCCGCGCCTGCACGGCATCCATCATTCGATCGTTGCGGCGGAGCAGGATTCCAACTGGTCCAGCGGCCTCACGCTGTGGGACCGGTTGCACGGCACCTACCGCGCGAACGTCCCGCAGGCGGAGATCGCGATCGGAGTGCCCGCGTACCGCAGTCCGGACGACGTCACACTGGCCAAGAGCGTCGCGATGCCCGCGCAGCCACTTCCCGCGTGGCGACTGCCTGACGGTTCGGTGCCCGGGCGCACATCGGCTGTCGAGAACCGACGCGAGCTACTCGCGTAACCGCTCGCCCTCGCTCTTTGCGCGCGAGAGCACGGCATGCCGGTTGAGCCCGAGCTCCTCCTGTGTACGACTTACCCGGGACCGATGATGCCGATGCGTTCTCGAATGATCAGTCGGTCGGCACGATTCGCGACCGCCGCCGCGCTCGTATTTACCGCGCCAGCGACCCTCACGGCGCAAGCCCGCGCGTTCGACCACGCGGATCTGGACGCAGCGCTCCGCGCCCACGTCCGCGACGGTCTCGTCGATTACGACGCGATCGCTCACGACGGGCGCCTCGACCGGTACCTGGGAAAGTTGGAAGCGTTCGACCCGATTCCGCTGCCGGTCGCGGACCGGCTCGCATTCTGGCTGAACACATACAATGCCTACACCATCGCCCTCATCGTCCGGCACGGCGAGCGGACGTCGATCAGAAACATCAACCGGACGTTCGGACTGGCGCTCAGGGGGCCGTGGCATGAGCGGCTGGTACGGGTCGGGGGCCGACGCTACTCGCTCGACCAGGTCGAGCACGAGATCATCAGGCCGACGTTTCATGACCCACGCGTGCACTTCGCGCTGGTGTGCGCGGCGCTGGGGTGTCCATCGTTGCGGAGCGAGGCGTACCGTGCAGACGCACTCGACGCCCAACTCGATGACCAAGCGAGACAGTTCCTGCTCGCGTCGCCCGCAAAGAACAGCGTGGAGGTCGCCGCTGCGCACGTCATGCTCAGCCCCATCTTCGACTGGTACAAGGACGACTTCGGTGGCACGCCCGCGGCGATCGGCCGCGTCGTGGCGCGCTACTTTCCTCTCGGGGTGGAGCGGTCGCTTCTCGAGAGCGGACACTTCGAGCTCTCGTTCACCCGCTACGACTGGCGCCTGAATGCGCGCCAGGGCACGCTGGCTACGCCTCGCGCAGTCCCTGATCATGCAGCAGCACCATGAGATTCGTCCGTAACCGATCGGGATTCGAGTGCGTCGGCCGGTGTGCGGCCAGCGCGTTCAGGAAGGCATGTTCGAACTCGTACTGCGGGTAGCACCGCTCGCACATCGCGAGGTGCGCCTGGATCTGGATCGTGCGCTCCGGTGTCAGCTCGGCATCCAGGTAATCCCAGAGCTGTCGCATCACAGCCTCACAGTCCAGCATGGGAGCCATGTGTGTCGGCGAGTCCGTCGCGCGTGATCCGTCCTCGGGACGCCTGCGCCAGCGCGTGAACCACCGAGCGATCCATGCCGGAGTGAAGCGCTTCATGTCGACTCCTGGCCGGACACCCCGGCGTCGAGCAACGGACGCACGATCCCCGCGTCCCGAGCATGACTGATGAGCGCCTCCTGAAGGAGGCGGCGAGCACGAAAGAGTCGCGAGCGGACGGTGCCGATCGGTACGCCCAGCACCGCCGCCGCCGCTTCGTACGATTGGTCGTTGACGTCGACCAGAAGCACGACCTCCCGGAAGACGTCGGGCAGTGCCGCGATCGCGAGATCGATCGCGTCCGAGAGATCGAAGCGCGTGAACAGATCCCCGTAGCCTCCCTGTCGCGCCGACGCGTGCACGGCCGCGGCAGCGAGTGCCTCCAGCTCCGGCTCCTCACTGATCACCTGTCGTTCTTCTCGCCGGCGCCTCCGAAAGAAGGTGTTGCGGCAGATGGCGAACAACCAGCCGCGACATTCCGTCCCGAGCGCATACGTGTCCCACGACTCGTATGCCTTGAGAAACGTCTCCTGGACCAGGTCGTCGGCGTCGGCTTCCTCGCGCGCGAGCGACAGCGCGAAGCGCGTGACGTCCGGCAGCCAGCGGAGCGCCTCCGCCGTGAACTGGCGGTCGCGTGATCGCGTCGGGTCGTCCGTCATGGTGCTG
>JBBQDE010000151.1:0-6741 GCA_038319425.1 Gemmatimonadales bacterium | reverse complement strand
CGCATCTGACCATTCTCGGCCACCCAACGGGTCGGCTCCTCCTGTCGCGCGACGCCTATCCGGTGGACATGGAGGCCGTGATCGGGAAGGCGGCCGAACGTGGCGTGGCGGTGGAGATCAACGCCGACCCGCGCCGCCTCGACCTGGACTGGCGTCTCGTGCCGATGGCCAGGTCGCTCGGCGCGACGTTCGAGATCGGGCCCGACGCGCATTCCGCGAACGCGCTGGACAACATGGTCTACGGCGTCGGCGTCGCGCGAAAGGGCGGCATCGAGCCCGGCGACGTGCTCAATGCGCGTTCGGCCGACGAGGTGCTCGCCTTCGCGCGCGCGCGTCGCGAGGGAGGACGCTGATGCCGAGAAAGACAGCGCCCACGGCAACGACGGCCACCACGGCAACGACCGGCAGGACGGCCGACGGGGCGCGGGCGCGCGTCGCGCGGCGTCCGCGCGGCCGGGCTGCGCTGCGAGCCCACGCCGCCGTGGTCTTCGACCGGCTGCTCGCGGAGTATCCCGGCGCCCACTGTGCGCTCGACTTCACCGATGCATTCCAGCTGCTGTGCGCCACGATCCTGAGCGCGCAATGCACGGACAAGCGCGTGAACCGCGTGACGCCGGCGCTCTTCGCCCGCTATCCCGATGCGGCGGCGCTCGCGGCGGCGGATCCCGAGGTGGTGGAGGAGATCATCCGGAGCGCCGGATTCTTTCGCAGCAAGACGAAGAGCCTGATCGGCATGGCGTCCGGGCTGGTGGAGCGTCACGGCGGAGCGGTGCCGGCCAACATGGAGGCGCTCACCGCCCTGCCCGGCGTGGGGCGCAAGACCGCCAACGTCATCCTCGGCAATGCGTTCGGCCGGAACGACGGCATCGTGGTGGATACCCACGTCACGCGGCTCGCCAACCGCCTCGGATTCACCACCGAGTCCGATCCGGTGAAGATCGAGCAGGCGCTCATCCCGCTTTTTCCTCGAGAGCGATGGACGATGCTCTCCCACCTTTTCATCGAGCACGGCCGGCAGGTGTGCATCGCCCGGAAGCCGCGCTGTGGCGAATGCGTGCTCTCGGACGTCTGTCCTTCGGCGCAGCGCTGAGCGCCCATTCACCCTCCCCGTCTTTCCATGACTCGATCCCTGTTCGCGTGTGCGGTCGCCGCCCTCGCCGTGCTGGCCTGTGCGTCGAACCCCGACCCCGACCTCGTGCCGGACCAGCCGGTCCGCATCGCTCCGTTGCTCACGCCGATCAAGCTGGGCGACTGCCCCGAGGCGCTGCGCCGGGCCTCGGCACATCCCGACCTGGCGGTGGACCGCCTTCCGTCGCCGCGGGCGCTCGTTCCCGCGCCGCTGCCCGTGAAGTCGATGCCCGAGGCAGTGCGCGCCGCGAAATACAACGCGGTGAAGATCACGGTGCTCGTCGACACCCTCGGCCGCGCCGACATGCGCACCTTCACCGTGGTGCGGACCACCCATCCGTGGCTGGCGTCCAGCGTGAAGAGCGCGGTGGCGAAGTGGAAGTTCGAGCCCGCACAGCTCGCGGGCTGCCGCGTGCCGCGGCAATTCGAATGGGGAGCCACGTCAGGAACGCGCGGCGCGCGTTCCTGACCGGGCGCTGGGGACGGCCGCCAACGACCGTCGCGCTGTTCCCGTTAGGGAGCGCGCAGCGCGAATCGTCCCGTAAGGGAGCGCGCAGCGCGAATCGTCCCGTAAGCGATGCGAGGGAGCGCAGCGAGCGAGCCGCGCCCCTCAGGGCCGCGTTTCACGCGGCCCGACCCGTAAGGAGGCCGCGCACCGCGCGGCCACCGCCCAGTATTATTGGGGATCCCACTTCGGAGATTCCATGAAGACCGCCACCTTCGAGACCAATCGCGGCACGATCACCGCGGAGCTCTATGAGAAGGACGCTCCAAAGACCGTCGAGAACTTCGAGAAGCTCGCCAACTCCGGCTTCTACGATGGCGTGAAGTTCCACCGCGTCATCCCCGACTTCGTCGTGCAGGGCGGCGATCCGCTCTCGAAGGATCTGCCCGACGGCGATCCGCGCGTCGGCACCGGCGGCCCGGGCTGGAAGATCAAGTGCGAGACAGCGGGCAATCCGCGGAAGCACGAGGTCGGCTCGCTGTCGATGGCGCATGCGGGCAAGGATACCGGCGGGAGCCAGTTCTTCATGGTGCTGTCCGAGGACAACACCCGGCATCTCAACGGCGTGCACACGGTATTCGGCAAGATCACCAACGGACTCGACACCATGAAGCAGATCAAGAAGAGCGACGTGATGACAAAGGTGCGGGTCGCATGAGCGCCCCACAGCCGGGCGACAAGTCCGCCGCCTTCACCGGCCTGATTCTCGGCGCGATCACGATCTTCGTGATCGTGTTCGCGATCGTGCGGATGACGAACGCCAAGTACGCGGGCCATGCGGAAGGGGCGGAACCCGCGGCAGTGAGCGCTCCGCACTAGTCAGGCGGTGTCGACTGACGAGGGCCGGACGCTCACCCATCCCGTAACGCTCGCAGGTATCGCTCGGGCGCGTTGAGAAACTCCCGCGTCAGCACCACGTGATCGAGCTCGTCGTACGGCACCACCGTCGCCGGCGCCTGGTCGAAGCTGTAGATCGTGGCGCCGGGATAGGCGAGCAGGATGGGTGAGTGCGTCGCGATGATGAACTGGGCGCCCTCGGCGAGCATGTCCTGGATCATCGCCATCAGTCCGAGCTGACTCTGGGGGCTCAGCGGCGCCTCGGGCTCGTCCAGCAGATAGAGGCCGTCAGGGACGAAGCGCGACCGGAACAACCGCAGGAAGCTCTGGCCGTGCGAATTGGCGTCCAGATCGACCCCATAGCGCCGCTCCATGTCGGCGAGCGAGGCGTGCGCCGGCCCCATCGCCAGCCCCTTCGCGAACGCCGACCGGTCGGCGTATTCCACCTCGAGCTGCCTGATTCGCTCCAGGAACTCGCCGCGCATCGTGGACAGGCGCTTCGCGAAGCCGAAGAAGTCTTCGGCCCGGAGGAAGAACCCGCGCGACGTCTTGCGTGACCACACCAGGCGAAGCGCGCGTGCCAGCTCGAGCTGCGCGCCGAGCGTGACGTCGGCCTCGAGGTCGGCGCTGCCGATGGCCGGCAGGTGCGCCGCCGCGGCGATCCCCTCGAGCAGCGTGGACTTGCCCGACCCGTTCTCGCCGACAAAGAAGGTAACGGCGGAGTCGAACCGCAGCGCTTCGAGGGTCCGGATGGTCGGCACGTTGAACGGAAAGCGTGTCTCATCGCCGCCGGTGCGCCGCTGGATCTCTCGCAGGAACCGCGCGGCGCCGTCCTGCGCCGATGCCCGTCCGACGGTATTCTCCACGAGCGGGCGGCGCGGACACATGCCGAATGCTGCGCGCCGCCACATCCTCCCGCAATCCACCGAGCCCCTTCACGTTCTCGTCCCGATGCTGCCCACCCGCGCCGACGCCCTCGCCCTGATGCACGAGTACACCGCCAGCGATTCCCTGCGGAAGCACATGCTCTCCGTAGAGGCGGCCATGCGCGCCTACGCCGAGCGAGAGGGCGAAGACGTGGAGCGCTGGGGACTCGCGGGATTGATCCATGACTTCGACTACGAGCGCTGGCCCAATGACGCCCACTCACCCACCGAGGAGCATCCCGCCGAGGGGGTACGCATCCTCCGCGCGCGCGGGTGGCCGGACGACATCCTCGAGGCGATCATGGGGCATGCACTGTACTCGGGCGTCCCGCGCATGACGGCCATGGCGAAGACGCTGTTCGCCGTGGACGAGCTCACTGGGCTCATCACCGCCACGGCGCTCGTGCGGCCGTCGCGAAGCGTGCACGAAGTGGAGGCGAAGTCGGTGCGGAAGAAAATGAAGGACAAGGCATTCGCGCGTGGCGTGAGTCGCGAGGACGTCGTGAACGGCGCCGCGGAGCTGGGCGTCGACCTCGATGAGCACATCACCTTCGTCATCGCCGCGATGCAGCGGTCGGCCGACGCCATCGGACTGGCCGGAACGCCGGTGGCGGGGTAGCACAGTGCGATGGGCTCTCTGCCGTTCAACAGTCCGACCTCCGGCCCCGTAATCGGGATGACGTACTCCCACCGGTGCCATGCTCGCGACCACCGCGTCTCGAACGCCGTTCTTCGTGCCCACGCCGGCTGACGGCGCGGCGGCGGAGCGCGCGATCGTGATCGCCGCGCAGCGTGGAGCGGACGAGGCCTTTTCGGCGCTCGTGCG
The DNA here is from genome assembly GCA_038319425.1 of Gemmatimonadales bacterium. GTDB lineage: Bacteria > Gemmatimonadota > Gemmatimonadetes > Gemmatimonadales > Gemmatimonadaceae > AG11. The sequence continues at coordinate 2,519 of JBBQDE010000151.1, read as the reverse complement.
CATCCATCAGCGGCGGGCGTACGCCATCGTGCGGGCGATCGTGTTGTCGCACGAGGATGCAGAGGACGCGGTGCAGGAGGGCTTTCTCCATGCGCACCGCGCGCTCGACCGGTTTCGCCCCGACCAGCCATTCGGGGCGTGGCTCTACCGGATCATGGCGAACGCTGCGCTCGATCTCGTCCGTCGCCGCAAGGTGCGTGACGCGGACGAGCTTCCGGAGTCCATCCCGATGCCCTTCCGCGATCCGGCGGAATCGGGGGAGCTGCGGGAACGGCTGCAGGACGCGCTCATGCACCTCACGGCCCGGCAGCGCGCGGTGATCGTGATGCACGACGTGGAAGGCTTCACCCATGGGGAGATCGGGCGAACGCTCGGCATCCCCGAAGGCACCGCTCGATCCGATCTTCACCACGCCCGCGCCGCGCTGCGCCGGCTACTGCAGAATATCCGGAGCACATCATGACGCATGACCGCTGGACATCTGGCGACGCCGAGCTCACGAACGCACTGCGTGCGCTGTACGCCGCGCCGGCCGAGAATGGATACTGGGACTCGCTCGAAGCGCGGATCCTCGCGCACGTCGCGCGCGGAGACGAGCACGTGAAATGGTGGGGGGAGCTCGTCGACATGGCGCGACCTGGCCTCGTGGCGGCGGCGGCACTGATCCTGGCGGCGACGCTCGCCATGGCGCGCTCCCAGCAGCTCGAGGCGCGGAACGCGTACGGCAGCGTGCTCGCGGCGCCCTCGTCGCTCGAGGCGTCGGCGCGCGGTGCATCGGTGGGCGACGGCGACGTCGCGATCCACTATCTCCTTTCCCGGTAGGCACTCATGGAGCGACCCAAGCAGCAGGCGCTCGCCTTCCTCCTCGGCGCCGTGTTGGTCGGCGGGGTGGTCGGCTTCTCCGCCGATCGTGTCTTCTGGCGCGACGACACCTCCATCGCCGCCAGGCGCAAGGCGCTGTACGACGATCTCGAGCTCCAGCCCGCGCAGCGCGCCGCGATGGACTCGCTGTTCGACGCGAGGAACTGCAAGTACGACGCGATCTTCCGCCCCATCCAACCGGCGCTCGACACGCTGAAGCTGGAGACGCGCGGCCGGATCAACGCGATCCTCACCACCGAGCAGCGTGCCCGCCTGGACGTGCGCCGCCGGGAAGACGATGCCCGAAAGGACGCGGAGCGCCAGCGGATCCAGGCCGCCTGCGGCAAGTAGGTCTACCGCACCAGCGTGAAGTCGAAGGGGATCTGCACGCGGGTTCGCACGGCACGGCCGCCTGCTTCGCCGGCCGAGAAGCGGTAGCTCGCCAGCGCGGCACGGATGGATTCGACGAACAGGGGATGCCCGCCGTCAACCACCTGGATGGTGCCGAGCTCCGCGCCCGAGGGTGTCCACCACGAACTGGACGACAACCCGCCCCTGCAGGCCCGCGTCACGCAAGGCGGCCGGATACCGTGGCTCGATCGCGCGACCGATCAACCGCGGCGCCCGATCGACGAGACGTTCGTCGACCGCGGTTCCAGTCGCCCCGCCGAACGATGACGGCTCGCCGCCACCGAATGGCGACGGACTGTGAACTCCCGCCCCGATCCTGACCTCGTCGGGCGGGAGGACGGGACCGATGTCGATCGATGGCGGCGTCATGGGAAGGATCATCGGCAGCGCGACTTGCGGCAGCGCAGCCGCGCCCGAACGCGGCGACACGTGAGCGGGCGAGCGATTGGGCAGCGTCGCCTGCACCGGATCGATGAAGACGAGGGGGCGCGCATGCGCGACCGGTATCGCGTTCGCGTCCACCGGGCCAGGCAGGGTGAGCGCGACCGCGCCGGCGATCAACCCGGCGTGCAGGATCGCACTGGCGATTGTGCTCCCGATGCGCCGCGTGCGCGGCGCGCGTGATTCCAACAGCACGTTCAACATGGGGCTTCTCCGTCGGCGTGGTTTCTTCGGCGCTTCGGAGAGGATACGACAGGCTGCTTAGGCGCCCATGACAGCCGGATTAGGGGAGGATCAGCTCTTCATGACGAAGCGCCTCGCGGGCGGATGAGGAAACGATGAAGGGCGCCGGCATCTGCCGGCGCCCGTCATCGTTGTCGAGCGCGCGGGTCCGGTGTTGCGATCGATCTTGTTCTCGGGCTCGCCGCTCTTGCGCTGGCCCTTGCCTTCGAGCTCACGGGCCTTGCCCTTGAGCTCCTGGCTCTGGTTGTCGGTCAGATCGCCGACGTTCTTCTGCACCTTGCCCGCGACTTCCTTGGCTGCGCCCTTGACCTGGTTTTTCAGGCCGTCCGTGCCGAGATCGTCCGCCATGTGGATATACCTCTGAAGAAGAAGTTGACGTGCCCTTGATGGGCTCTCCTAGGGCAAGCGATGTGCCCGGGGAGTGGCGAGCTCGCTTCGGGGCGAACAGCCGTGCGGCGGGAATTCGGAGCGGGGTGTTGGCTCTGGGATCAAGGGGGACCAAGGGGTCTGACCCCTTGATCCCTGGTATCAAAGGGGACCAAGGGGTCTGCCCCCTTGATTCC
>JBBQDE010000150.1:0-6786 GCA_038319425.1 Gemmatimonadales bacterium | reverse complement strand
CGAAACTGGACTTCGCGGCCTGGATCGAGCGTGTGCGCGAGCGCATTCGCGAGCCATGGCTGATTGGCGGCGTGGTCGCCGTCGCGATCGCGATCGCGTCCATCGGCTTCCTCTACGTGCGGCAAGCGGCGCGGGAGGGCGGGATCGAAACGGCCCTGCAGAAGGCCGTGCAGGACTCGACGCGCTTCGCATCGGTCCTGAAGGAACGGGAGATGGCGGAGGCCAAGCGCGATACCGTGCTGCGGTCGCTCAACCTCATCCGCGCCATCGACGACGACCGCTTCGTGTGGCCGCACGTGATGGATGAAGTCAGCCGCGCCCTGCCGCCGTACACGTGGATCGTGTCGCTCGGGTTCATCGGCGCCGGTCAGGGACAGCAGGCGATCACCACCATGTCCGCGGCGCCCGAGGCCGGCAAGCGTCGCCGCACCTTGCCGACGGCGATCGCCCGCGACACAGTGCGCATTCGGCTCGTCGGCAACACCGTCGACATCCAGGCGCTGACGCGCTTCATGACGCAGCTCGAGGCCTCTCCGTTCCTCGAGCAGGTACAGCTCGCGAAGTCGGAGCGCGCGTCGGACAACGGCAAGGAAGTCACCCAGTTCCAACTGGACATGCTCTATTCACGCCCGGACCCGGCGCTGGTTCGCCGCGTGCCGCTGGCCGTCTCGGTGAGGTAGCACATGGCGCTCCTGCCAGCACGCGATCGTGACAAGTACGCGCTCGGCGCCGTCATCGCGGCGATCGCGCTCTCGTACGGATTCTACACCTATCTCTGGCAGCCCAAGGACGAGGAGCTGTCGGCGACTCAGGCGCACGTCGATTCCCTCGTCGTCGTCAACCAGCGCGCCAAGTCGGAACTGGCGCTCGGCAAGACGCAGGCGCTGAAGTCGGAAGCGGAGCGGTTCACCAACGACCTCGATGTCATGCGGCGGCTCGTCCCGACCGGGAACGAGGTGCCGGCGCTGCTCGAGCAGGTGTCGACCGCGGCGCGCCGCGTCGGGCTCGACATTGCCGACGTCACGCCGCTCCCGCTTCTCTCGGGTGACCAGTACGACGCCTACAAGTACCGCCTCAGCGTGCGTGGCGACTTCCACCAGATCGGCACGCTGCTCACCAACATCGGTTCGCTCCAGCGCATCGTCGCCCCGATCAACCTCACGCTCGCACCCGTGAATACCGGAGCGCCGAGCAAGCGCGCGCGTATGCAGCCGGTCGAGGCGCGGTTCGAGATCCAGACCTACGTCGCCCGCAACACCATCCAGGCCGCACCGACCCGGTTGAAGGGCGGCGGCACGCCAGAGCCGGCGAAGCCGGGAGAGAAGCTGTGAGACGCTGTCACCTGATCCTCCTCGCGGGCGTGCAGCTCGCCGCGGCCACTGCCGCGGCCGCGCAGAGCATGCCCAACATCAACGCGCCCATTCAGGCCGCTCGGCGTGCCGCCGCCGCGACCAACGAGAACATCTCGGCGCAGACCGGGCAGGCCCTCCCCACGCGCAGCGGTCCGCCCAGTGTTGCGCCTCCGGCTCCCGCCGTCGCCGGCACGCGCGTCGCCGGTGCGCGGGTCGCCGCAGCGGCAGCCGCGCCGGCCATGGGCCTCGGCCCGCAGGTCACGCGCGAGCTCTTCACGTACGACCAGGCCGGACGACGCGATCCGTTCTTTTCGCTCATCCTCACCGAGGAGCTGCGGCCGTTGCTCTCCGACCTCAAGCTCGTCGGTGTGCTGTATGAAGCGTCGGGCCGTCGCAGCGTCGCAATCTTCCGCGACATCCTCACGAATGCGCAGTACCGAGTGCAGACGGGCATGCCGCTGGGCCGCATGCGCGTCGCCCAGATCAAGCCGAAGGGCGTGATCTTCACGATCGACGAGTTCGGGCTCAGCCGACAGGACTCTCTGATGTTGTCGGATTCACTCAAGGCGAGGATCAGATGAAGCGAGTCCTGGCGGTCATCATCGCCGCGGTCGTAGCAGCAGGGGCCACCGCTCGCGCGGCATCCGCCCGCCCGGCGGAAGGGTCGGTCACGTCTCTCACCGTGGCACCAGTCGCCGGCAAGTCCGAGCTGGTGATCGGCGTCTCCGGCACCGTGAAGGTGACGGAGTTCACGCTCACGTCGCCCGATCGCATCGTCGTCGACATCGACAATGCGATCAACGCACTCGCCCCGACCGGGTACGACAAGGTGGCCCGCGGCGGTGTCACCGACGTGCGCTACTCGCAGTTCCGCAAGAATACAGTGCGCGTCGTGATCTACCTCGATGCCGAGCACCCGTACAAGGTGTGGCGCACGGTCGGCCAGGTCCACGTCGCGGTCACCGCCGATCCCGCCGCGCAGTTCGCGGTCTGGAAGGTCGGTGGAGATACCGCGCCGCGGACGACGCTCGCGTCAGGACCCGCACTCGCCGACCGGCTCACCGCGCCAAAGCCCGCGCCGGCGCCGGCTCCCGCCGCACCGACGCAGACGGTGACGCGCACGGAGCCGGTCGCCACGTCGCCCGCACCCGCCCCGTCGCGCCCGGCGCCCGCCATGGAGCCGCCGGCTCGAATGGCGGAGAACCCGGCGCCGCGCACCGAGCCCGTGGACGACATGCGGCCGTTGCGCACCGTGGTGCAGCAGTCAACGTCGCAGCAGCGCTCGCCGCAGCCGCGCATCTCCGTCACCTATCAGGGCAGCGACATCCGCGACGTGCTCGCGGCGTTTGCCGCCTTCTCGGGCCGCACGATCATCCCGTCCAACGCCGTGCCGGCGTCCAAGGTGGACGCGGAGATTCGCGATCAACCCTGGGACGTCGCGCTGCAGGCGATCCTGAGCTCGCAGGGGCTCGCCGCCACCGAAGACGCCAACGGCATCATCATCGTCGATACGCAGGACCGGATCGCGTCACGCGCGCAGACCGAGCCGCTCGTCACCCGTGTCGTGCGCCTCAACTACCAGCGCGCCACGGCGGTCGGTGACCAGCTCCGCCAGCGTCTCCTCCAGTGCATCCCGTCCGAGCGCGGCGGCTCGTCCTCGTCCGCCGCTGGCCAGGCGCCGCAGCCGGGCGCGCCGAACACCGCCGGCACCGCCGCCGGCAGCTGCGTCGGGCGCGGCAACGTGTCGGCCGATGAAGTCACCAACAGCGTGAGCATCACCGCGCCGTCGAGCAACGTCGACGACCTCGTCGCGTTCGCCGAGACGCTCGACCTGCGTCAGCCGCAGGTGAACATCAAGGCGAAGATCATTCTCGTGAACCGCACGGATCTCGAGGCGCTGGGCCTCAAGTACGACCTCAGCTCCTCGAACCAGTTCTTCAGCCAGGTCCTGCAGGGGCGCACCCTTCCCCAGGGCGGCGTCAGCACGAACGCCACGCCGCCCATCGTGCTCCTCGGCGGCAATACCGTGTCGGCCATCGCCAACGCCTCCGGCTCCGTGCCGGGCGCGGCGCTCAAGGTCATCTACTCCACGGCGCTGGGGAACTTCGACTTCAGCACCTTCCTCGATGCCTTGCAGGAAGTGTCGCTGCTCGACGTCCAGGCCGAGCCGAGCGTGACGATCCTGAACAACCGCACGGCCGAGCTGATCTCGGGCTCGCAGGTTCCCTTCGTGCCGACCGCGGGCGGCGCGGGAACCATCCTCACCGGCCCGATCGCCGTCGAGCGCGTCCAGACGGGTGTGACGCTCCGCGTCACGCCGAGCGTCACGAACAACCGGCAGATCATGATGAAGGTCGAGACGATCAACTCGGGCGCCTCGTTCGGCGTCAACGGCGTCCTGATCGACAACAACAGCAGCAAGTCGGAGCTCCTGGTTCCCGACGGACAGACCGTCGTGATTGGTGGCCTCACGCAGACCACCGTGCAGCTGACGAAGTCCGGCATTCCCCTGCTCGTCGATCTCCCGCTGATCGGCCGACTGTTCGGCACCACCTCGCGGACCGAGACCCGCCGCGACCTGCTGATCCTCATCACGCCCCACATCATCGATGAAGGTCCGCAGTCCCCTGAGGCGGCGCGGCGTTAACGCGCTGGAGCATATATGACTTCCATTCGACATTTCGCGCGGTTCGCCGCGCTCGTCCTTGCGGTTACGGTCGTCGCGAGCTGCGACACCCGCTCCGTCACCGGCCCGAACACCGGCACGCTTCCGGTGGGCGGCGGTGACCCGTCCGACGTGGAGAAGCCGACCATCTCCTTCAGCCTGTCCGTCGGGACCAACAACACGGTCGACGTCGGCGCGCCGCTGAAGGTGACGGTCACGTCCACCGACAACATCGGTGTCCAGAGCCTCTACTCGTCGGTCAATCTCGGCGCGGCGGTGGTCGGCTCCGACACCGCCGTCCTCAAGCCCGTGCAGCTCAGCGCCGTGCGCACCTTCCCGGTGAACATGTCCGGCCTGAAGAATGGCGACAAGCTCGTCGTGCGCACCACCGTGGGCGACGCGTCGCTGAACTTCATCAGCGACTCGCTGATCATCACCATCTCGGACACCACGACCCCGAAGGTGACGCTCGCGTCGGCCAAGGCGGCGCCTGGCTTGTCCGGCGGTGACACCCTCGACGTCCGCGTCACCGCGAGCGACAGCGCCGGCATCAAGTACGTCGGCTATCGGATCCAGCGCGTGAACCCGACCGACACGGTGCAGGTGTTCGCCGACAGCCTCTCGGCGCCGGCCGGCACCAACCCCACGATCTTCGCACCGCCCACCTTCAAGTGGCGTCTGCCGGATTCCCTCCTCACCGGCAACTACCTCGTCGTTGGCTTTGCGATGGATGGGTCGGGCATCGTCTCCCGTCCGAACCCGAGCAAGAGCTTCACGGTGGTGGACGGCAAGAAGCCGGTGTTGACCTTCATCGCCCCCGCCCTCGGCGCGCGCCTCAATGTCGGCGACTCGCTGTTCGTCCAGGCGCGGCTGCAGGACAACATCGGCATCGCGCGCGTGACCTTCTGGGGCGAGACGCCCCGTGGCAATCCCGCGCTCGGCACCAACTACATCGTGCAGCGCTACTCGCCCCTCACCGCACCCACAAGCGGCGTGTTCGCGCCCGGTCTGCGTGACACGATCATCTCGCGGTATCTCAAGGTGATCAGCCCGGTGGACACGCTCGCGGACTCGCTGATCGTCTACGGGATCCTCACGGACGCCGCGACTCCGACCGCACATTCCGACACGCAGAAGGTCGTCGTGCGGATGGCGACCGGACCCAAGGTCAGCTTCCTTGCTCCCATTGCCGGCGACAGTGCCACGTCGGCGGCCGGCCTGACGGTCACCTTGCGTGCCACGCATCCGGTGGGTGTGGCGCGTCTTGGCTTCCGCATGCAGGGCGGTGCCGGCTGGCTCACGCCGCTGGATACCACCATCTTCGTGAACTACTCGCCGGCGCCACGCGACACGACGTTCACCGCGACGGTGCTGATCCCGGCGAACGCGCCGCCGAAGTCCTTCGTCACCATCACCCCCGTCTCGCTCGACGTCGATGGACAGGCGGGATCGTCCAACCCGATGCTCGTGCCCGTCCGCCAGGGTGCGCCGCCCGGACCCGTCGTGACGCAGACCATCTCCCCGCGCCTCGAGACGGTGGACGTCATCTCCGTCACCGCGACGGGCAACGGTCTCACCTGGGTCGGTTTCGAGCTGCGCGACCAGTCCGGTGTGGTCGTGAAGCGCGACAGCGTGGCACAGGGTTCGCCCCCGCCGTCGAGCGCGGTGCTCAGCCTGCCCGTCATCCTGCCGGCCTCCGCGCAGGGCAAACGGCTCGCCGTCGTCAGCTTCGCGTATGACGTGGGTGGTCGCATCGGCTACTCGGTGCGCCAGGGCGTGACCGCCTCGCAGCCCAATCCGGCGGCCGCGTGGGTGGATTCCACACTGATCGTGTTCGGCCGCACCTATGCGGTGCCGGCCAGCCGCTCGGGCACCATCGCCGACGTCGTCGTCGACCGGACTCGCGGCAACGTCTTCCTCTCCAACCTGTCGGCCGGCCGCCTCGAAGTGTGGCAGAATGCGTCGAGGAAGTTCGATGCGACGGGCATCTTCGTGGGCTCCGAGCCCTGGGGCATGACACTCTCGCGCACGGCGCCCAGCGCCGACACGCTGTACGTGGCCAACTCCGGCGGCACGAACCTCAGCCGCGTGTACATCGGCGCCGCCACGCCCTCCGGCATGAAGGAGGACCTGGTCAACCGCATCGTCACCCGCATCTCGCTGCTGTACAAGGTGAGCGAGGTGCGCGATGCACAGACCGGCAAGATCCGCCTGTCGATCATCGGACCGATCCTCTTCTCGGATCGCCCGCAATACGTCCAGCAGAGCACTGCGGGGCGCCTCTACCTCTCCACGCGGCCTACCGCGGCGGCGACTGCCGGCACGGTGCGCTACCTCGACCCGGCCGCGGCCGCGCCGGACCAGCGCTTCATCCTGGCCTTCGCCAAGCAGGGCAACGATCCGAACTCGTACCTGATCGCGAACATCGACGCCGCCAGCGTCACGCCGGCGCCGGCCAACTCGCCGGCCAGCGACGCGCTCACGCTCTGTGACCACGCCTCTGGTACCACCGCGAACCCGGTCTGCGCGACGACCACCAGCGGCATCGCCGCCACGGTGGCGGCACTCCAGGTCGTCGAGCCGAACACCGACATGGATGCGCAGGTGAACCTGGACGAGAACTCGCTCGGGCTCACCGACACCACGTATGCCGCCGCCAGCGGCAGCGGCGAGTGGATCGCGTTCGGTGAAGGACACAAGGCACCGTACGCCCGCGTCTTCCTCCTGCGCGATGACGGCAGCGTGGCGGGCAAGTACTCCTACGCCTCG
>JBBQDE010000149.1:0-6802 GCA_038319425.1 Gemmatimonadales bacterium | reverse complement strand
CCGCTGCATCACGCGCTCGCGCGCGACAACTCGCTCGAGATCATCACCCTGCTGCTCGATCATGGCGCCGATCCGACGCATGCGTCGCGTGGCAGCACGGGCGTGGCGCTGGCTGCGCGCGCCGGCCGACGCGACGTCCTGGAGCTGTTCCGCCGACGCGGGGTCGATCTGCACCTCGACGGCGCCGATGCGCTCATTGCCGCGTGCGCGATGGACGACACGGCCGCCGTGCGCGCGATCGCCGATCGCCAGCCCGCGCTCGTGGCCGAGGTCAGAGCCAACGCGGACCGGCTACTCGCCGCGTTCGCCGGCACCGGGAATGCCGAGGGCATTGGCCAACTGCTCGATCTCGGTATCGACCCCAGCACGCGGATGGCGGAAGGCGACGGCTACTGGGACATCGCCGCCGGGAGCACGGCGCTGCATGTGGCCGCATGGCGCGCCCGACCTGACACCGTGAAGCTGCTGCTCGCGCGCGGCGCGCCCGTGGACGCGCGGGATGGCCATGGACGCACGCCGCTCGCGCTCGCCGTCCGCGCCTGCGTGGACTCGTACTGGGTGGAGCGGCGATCGCCCGAATCGGTGGAGGCGCTGCTCCGCGCCGGTGCGTCGGTGCGCGGCGTGCCGCACCCGTCCGGCTACGACGAGGTGGACGCGCTGCTCGCCGCGCCCGCGACGGAGTCGGGGGCGGACTGACGACGGCGCGTCCGCGACCGTAAGTTCGCTCATCGCTTGGACGCGACAACGGGCGCAGGGAGGAAACGAACCATGGGCTTCACGATCGAGCGTTCGGCCGGCGTCTCCACGGTCCACATCATCGACGGGCTCGTGGCGGCCGACCGTCGCGAGCTTCGCTTCGCCATGCTCGGCGAGCTCGCCGACGGCGTGGGCACGGTGCGCTTCGATTTCGCCGGTGCCAGTCACATCGACGCCGCCGGCCTCGGACTGCTGGTGTCACTGTCCCGGCTCGCGAGGGAGCACGGCACCGAGCTGCGGCTGCTCCACCTCGACGAGGAGCTGCGCACGCTGTTCATGCTGACGAAGCTGGACACGATGTTCTCCATCGAGCGCCCCGGTGGGGAAGAAGACGGCAGCGACGCGCCCCGGACCGCGCCGACTCCGCCGCGACCCGCCGCCCCGTCGCGGCCGGACAGCGAAGACCGCCCTCGGCCGTAAGGGCCGGCGTCTACGACTGCGACTCACGGCCGCGGCGCAATGATCGGGACGGGCGTCCGCCGCGGATCGGATACCGACGGAGGAGCGAGCGGTCCAGGACGCCGCCCCGATTCCGCGTAGCGATCGTGCCGCTTGCCACGCTTGAGCGTGACGGCCGGCACGAAGATGACGTCGCCGCGGCGCAGGCCGAGCGCGGAGTGGTCGTAGAAGACGCCGAGCTCGGGGCGGATCGTGAACTGCTCGTCGCCCAGCTCCAGGCCGCCGAACATGCCGATCGTGGGGCGGTCGCTCACGGCGCCCTGGGTGATGGGCAGTACGTGAATGGCGCGCAGCCCGCCGTACGGGATCAGCGACGCGTCCTCGCGCCCCGAGGCGATCAGCGTCGCCTGCAGCATCATGTGCTCGCCGCCGTTCACGACGCCCCCGCCCAGGCTGTAGGCGACGGCGGTGCGGGTGCCGGTCAGGTCATCGTCGAGGCGGCGTTTGTAGTCAACGGCCACCCCACCGGGCATGATCCGCAACCCGAAATCCGCGCGGGCGTCGAGCCCATGGCGGTACTCGAGGTTGGAGCCCGCCAGCGGTACGGCGATGCTGTCGCCCGGCTGCTTGATGGCATTGGGGATGTAGTACCACGACGTGCTGCGCGTCGTCTCGTGCGCCGCCACGGTGCGCGCGGTGGATCCGACCGTATATGGAAGACACCCGTGCAGGGCGACCAGGATGAGGGGGCTGGCGGCGGCGATTCGGCGGGCGAGGCTGTGCATGCGGGGCTCCGGTGTGGGTCGGAGCGCATGATGGGCTCCGCCGCTTCTCGCCCCCATACGTCGAATGACGTAGAGGCGCCGCGGCGTCGGCCCAGAAAGGCATGACTGTTGCGCGTTCTGTTGGTCTCCCAGCACTCGGCACCGAACGCACCACGGAGCACGCACCAGATGGAAGGCCAGGAACCGCGTCAGCTCGACGCGCAGTTGGAACAGGTCACCGCGACCCTCAAGGCGAGCCTCGACGACGTCTGCGGCACTGACGTGCAGCGGCTCGACACGAGCGAGACGCTGCGCATCGAGTCGGTGCTCGCGATGGCGAGCGAAGCGGCTCATGAAGCCGGCGCCATCCGCCGAAAGCGCGGCCAGCTGCGGCAGCGCACCGCCAGCGAGCCAGCCACGCCGCCGGTCGGTGAGCACCGGCAGTTTATGGACGAGCGGGGCGTCTCGTGGGACGCGTTCGCCGTGCTGCCGACGACCGAGCCGCGCGGGTTGACCCGCCTGCCCGAGCAGTATCAGCACGGGTGGCTCTGCTTCGAGTCTCCCACGGAAAAGCGGCGGCTCGGCCCGATTCCCGAGGAGTGGCAGACGGCGCCCGACGAAGCACTGCGCCGATTCCGCGACGAGGCGCAGCCGGTACAGCATCGCGCCCACTGAGGCGCTCGCTCGCCACGCGACGACGGGGCACGGACGATTGCGTCCGCGGCTCCTCGTTGGAGCCGCGCCGCTTCGATGAGGGACGTTCGCGGTGCTACATCCAGGGCTCGTCGGCCGACGGACCGTAGATGGAGGGCACCTTCGCGCCCATCATGCGCAGGTAGACCGAGAGCTGTCCGCGATGATGGATGGAGTCCATCAGCATGAACCACATCAGCTCGATCACCGGGATGGGCCCCATCTGCTTCGGGGCCGTGAAGAAGGTGACCGTCTCCAGCAGCCGCGATTCGGGGGTGTTCTCGAGCGCCTGAAGCACGGCCTGGTTGGTGGCCTCGAAGTTGGCGACGACTTCGGCGTAGGTCGCCGGTGCAGGCGGGAACTGCGGCGGCCACTGCCAGTTGTCGGTGAGCGCGGCGGCGATGGCTCCCTGCCCGAGCGAGAAGATCGCCGCAATCTCGCGTGCCGTCTTGTTGTTGGCAGAGGGGCGGAATTCGCCCTGCGCGTCGGGCACCGACTTGAGCACGCGCCGAGTGGTCGCGCTTTCCCTCTTGAACACCTCGAGGAACTGCTGCTTCGGGTTGGCCACGCTCGCGCTCTTCGGCGGCGCTTCGGCGAAGGTGTTGAGCGGGGTGGTGGCGGACGTCTGTTCCATGATGCCTCCGTCGTGCGGGAAAGGGAGTACATCGACGACGACTCGACCGGATGCCGGACCATCCGACTACACTCACGCGCGGCGAGCGTCGCGGCCGCGAGCCCTGAGTTCTACGAAATATCGAGCGGCCGGTCAATACCGGCGACTCACCCCCCGCACGATCCGATGCACCGTCCCGCTCCCGCTCAGCACGTACAGCTCGCCTGCCGAGTCCTCGCCGAATGACGTCACGTTGCCCACGTTCGGCACGCTCCAGGAGAAGGGTCGCAGCGAGCAGCGACCGGCGCCGGCATGATGGATCGCGCACGAGCATCCTTGGTCTTCCGAGTGGACGGCTCGACGATGCGCCGGGGACAGAGAGAATCAATGGCGTGCAGTGATGGGCGCGCTGTTAGAATCATCGATGCCGTATGCCGCCGCCGCGCCATCACCGCACATCAGCCACTCCAGGGCCTACGCTGTGCTCGCGCTCGGCGTGTTCGCCATCGGCTGGTCCGCGCTGTTCGTGCGCTGGTCTGGCGTTCCGGGGTGGACGTCGGCGTTCTGGCGGATGACGCTCGCGCAGCTCGTCTTCGTGCCATGGGCGCTCGCCTCCCGCGGCACCGGCGCGAGGCGGCGGCCGAGTCGCGCGGCCACCCGCGACGCGATCATCGCCGGAGTGTTTTTCGCCGCGGATCTCGCGCTCTTCAACACGGCGGTGATGGTCAGCTCCGCCGCCAACGCCACGCTGCTCGGCACCAACGCGCCGATCTTCGTCGCGCTCGGCGCCTGGCTCCTGTATCGCGACCGCCCGACGCGTCGGTTCTGGATCGGGTTCGCCCTCAGCTTCGTCGGCATGGTGGCCATCGTCGGCATGGACGTCATGCGCCATCCGCACCTTGGCCTGGGCGACGCCTTCGCCGTGGGCGGCGCGGCGTGCTACGCCGGCTATCTGTTGTACGTGCGCCGCAGCCGGCAGGAGATTGACGCGCTCACCTTCAGCGCCATCTCCGGCGTCGCCGCCGCGGTCACGCTGCTGGTGATCTGCCTGGTGATCGGCACGCCGCTTCGCGGCTACTCCGCCCAGAGCTGGTGGGCCCTGATCGGGCTGGCGCTCGTCACCCAGGTCGTCGGACATCTGTCGGTGGCGTACGCGCTCGGCCGGCTTCCCGTGTCGCGCACCTCGATCGCACTGCTCGGCCAGGCGCCGCTCACGGCCATCCTCGCCGTACCGCTGCTCGGCGAGCGCCTCACGGCCATGCAGCTGGTGGGCGGCGCGCTCGTGCTCGGCGGGATCTACGTCGTCAACCGAACGCCGCACGTGCCGCCGCTCGAGGCTGAGCCGCTGCTGGAGTGAAGCTCGCAACTGAATGCAGGAAACGGGTTCGTCGGCTCGGTTGACCGGTCACAGTACGCGATCCACCGTTCACCGTCGCAGTTCACTGCCACCGGATCGCCGAGCGCAACGTGCAGATCGATGACCTCCACGACTCTCCCGCTGGCAAGGCGCAGCTTCGTGCACTCTCGCTCGCCGCACTCGGCGTCGTGTACGGCGACATCGGGACCAGCCCCATCTACGCCATGCGCGAGTCGCTGCACGGCGTGCACGGTGTGGCGGCGACCCAGGCCAACGTGCTCGGGCTCCTGTCGCTCATCGTGTGGGCGCTCATCCTCGTCATCTCGGTGAAGTACCTCGTGTTCGTCATGCGCGCCGACAATGGCGGCGAGGGAGGAATGATCGCGCTCACCGCGCTCGTCACACCGGCCTCGCCCACGGCGCGCCGCCGCCGGCGCGGGCTGGTGCTCGTCGGCCTGTTCGGCGCGTCGCTGCTGTACGGCGACGGGATGATCACCCCCGCCATCTCGGTGCTCAGCGCCGTGGAAGGGCTGGAGATCGCGACGCCGGTCTTTCGCGCGTACGTCATTCCCATCACCATCGCGATCCTCGTCGGCCTCTTCATGGTCCAGAAGCGCGGCACGGCGAAGATCGGCGCGATCTTCGGCCCGGTGATGCTGCTCTGGTTCGCCACGCTCGGCGCGCTCGGCGCCGTGCACCTCGTGCGTCATCCGCAGGTGCTGGCCGCGGTGAACCCGTACTACGCGGTCCGCTTCTTCGTCGACAATGGCTGGCACGGCTACCTCGTGCTCGGCTCCGTGTTCCTCGCCGTCACCGGCGGCGAAGCGCTTTATGCCGACATGGGCCACTTCGGGGTGAAGCCGATCCGCCTCACCTGGTTCGGCTACGTGCTCCCGGCGCTTCTGCTGAACTACTTCGGGCAGGGCGCGCTCGTGCTGAGCGATCCCGCCGCGGCCGAGCATCCGTTCTTCCGGCTCGCGCCGGACTGGGCGATGCTGCCGCTGGTGATCCTGACGACGCTGGCGACGGTGATCGCGTCGCAGGCCGTGATCTCGGGCGCCTTCTCGCTCACGCGACAGGCGGTGCAGTTGGGCTACCTGCCGCGCATGGACATCTCGCATACCAGCGAGACGCACATCGGCCAGATCTACATCCCTGGGCTCAACCGCATCCTGATGGTCGCCTGCATCGGCCTCGTCATCGGGTTCCGCACTTCGAGCAACCTCGCCGCGGCGTATGGCGTGGCCGTGACGACCGACATGGTGTTCACCACGATCCTCTTCGCGGTGGTTGCGCGCACGCGCTGGAGCTGGAGTCTTCCCGCCGCCTTCGCGATCGCCGCGGCCTTCCTGTTCGTCGACCTCTCGTTCTGGGGAGCGAGCCTGCTGAAGATTCCGAGCGGCGGCTGGTTCCCGCTCGTCATCGCCGCGGTGGTCTTCACGATCATGACGACCTGGAACACCGGCCGGGCGATTCTCGCCGAGCGCGTCGCCGAGCGTTCGGCGACGGTGGAGAAGTTCCTGGAGGGAATCGCGGTGACGCCGCCCCATCGCGTGTCCGGCACCGCGATCTACCTCGCGCGCGACCCGACCATCGCGCCGCACTCGCTCGTGCAGAATCTCAAGCACAACAAGGTGCTTCACGAGCGCGTGATCATCCTCGCGATGCACACGATCACCACGGCGCGCGTCGGCCCCGACAATCGCGCCGATATCGAGCACCTCGCCGGCAACGTGTATCGCGTCGTCGCCCGGCATGGCTTCGCCGAGGAGCCGGCTATCCCACCGCTGCTCGAGCGGCTGGCGGCGCAGGGGCTGGTGATCGATCCGGCCGAGTCCACGTTCTTTCTCGGCCGCGAGACGCTGCTGGCGACGAAGCGCCCCGGAATGGCGATCTGGCGGGAGAAGCTCTTCGCCACCCTGGCCCGCAACGCCCGCCGCGCGACGAAGTACTTCTGCCTGCCGTCGGACCGGGTGATGGAGCTGGGCGCGGAGATCGAGCTTTAAACGGCGACGAGAAGGTCTGCCCTGGCCAGAGTGGTAGCAGGGGCATTCGCCGAAAGGTGGCGTCGGTGCTTTGCTGGAGGAGGTCTGCGAGCCCTGGTACGCAGTACTGGCATACCCGCGCACTGCAGTGCGTCTTGCCTCAGGAGGTGACCCCTCCTCCCGCGCCATCGTCCTTCTGGTATGTCCGATCCCGTCCTCCGGTGCCCTGGCTGCG
>JBBQDE010000148.1:0-6837 GCA_038319425.1 Gemmatimonadales bacterium | reverse complement strand
TTCACCTCGCTCGGCGCCGGGAGATAGTCGATCACGGCATCGAGCAGCGCCTGCACACCCTTGTTCTTGAACGAGGCGCCGCACAGCACCGGCACGAACTCCATCGCGATCGTCGCCTTGCGGATCGCCCGGCGGATGTCCGCGATCGTCAGCTCCGTACCGTCGAGGTACTTCTGCATCAGCTCTTCGTCATGCTCGACGGCCGCCTCGATCGCCTCGAACCGCGCCGCCTCGCACGCTTCCTTGTACTCCTCCGGCACGTCCACCACGGCGAACGTCTTGCCGAGGCTCGCCTCGTCGAAGATGTACTGCTTGCGCTCGATGACGTCGATGTGGCCGGTGAACAGCTCGCCCGACCCGACCGGCAGCTGGAGCGCGAACGCCCGCTTGCTCAGTCGATCCTTGATCATCGCCATGCAGCGCGTGAAGTCCGCGCCCGTGCGGTCCATCTTGTTCGAGAAGATCATGCGGGGGACCTTGTAACGGTCCGCCTGGCGCCACACCGTCTCCGTCTGCGGCTCCACGCCGGCCACGGAATCGAGCAGCGTCACCGCACCGTCGAGCACGCGCAGCGAGCGCTCGACCTCGACCGTGAAGTCGACGTGGCCCGGCGTATCGATGATGTTGATGCGGTACAGCGGCCCATCGCCCTTATCGAAGGACTGGCCGTGGCGCTGCCAGAAGCACGTCGTCGCGGCGGACGTGATGGTGATGCCGCGCTCCTGCTCCTGCTCCATCCAGTCCATCGTCGCGGCGCCTTCGTGCACCTCGCCGATCTTGTAGTTCTTGCCCGTATAGTAAAGAATACGCTCGGTCGTCGTCGTCTTCCCGGCATCGATGTGAGCCATGATGCCGATGTTCCGATATTCGTCGAGCGGCGTTGTGCGTGCCATATCTACCCGTCAGGTGTCAGTCTCTGGCGCCAGTCGGCGGCCCCGAAGACAAGATCGTTTATCAAATACAAACGCGGGTGGACCAGCGCCCGTGCTCGGGCCGGTGTCCATCCGCTGTCGCCAAGGTGTGCTCGCCTCTGCAGCGCGAGCCGGGACCCAAGGCGCGTCGAGCAACTGCGCTCGACGTCTGGTTGTCCTGCGTTTTTTGTCGGAAGCGGAACGAGTCCGCCGGCCTGAGAGCCCGTCCGAAATCCGGACGCCCATAAAGTCGGCCGCAGTGAGCCGATGCACAGGCAGATACAAAAGCCCGTAGCCCCATAAACTTATCGGCGATCGAGGCTATGTCAACTGTATAGCGGCGCATATTGTACGGGAGGCGGAGCGCGTGCGGCGCGTCGTACGCGCCCGCCGCACGCCCCGGTCTCAAGTCGTCGACGCTCGCCCCGGCTTGCTCCCTGCCTCCCGGTACAGATAGCCCGCTGCGAGCAGGAAAATCCCCACCGCCCCGTACGCCCCAACCCGCAGCAGCAACCCGCCGATGTCGGACGCCTCGGCGATCGCCTTCACCGCCGCATACACCGCCAGCGCCAACCCCGCCAGCCGCAGCCGGCTCACGCCATAACGCTGTCCCGCCAGAATGGATCCGAGCCCGCACGCGGCGTAGTAGGCGATGAGCAGGAACGCGGCGACGTCGGGCGACCAGGCGGTGGCGACCTCCATCCGCCCCCACAGAATGCCGAAGCCCACAAGGACGCCCAGACGAACGGCCGCATCCGCCACGCGACCCGGCGCCCCAACTCCCTGGCGAAGCGCGAGTCCGGCGCCGGCGATCCCGAGCGCGGCGCAGAAGGCCGAGGCCGACGACCGGGTAGCGAACGGGACATAGGCGTACGCCTGACGACTCGCGAGCTGATCGATGGCGGACAAGGCCGCGGCGGTCAGCGGCATCGCCACGCCGAACAACGGCAGCGGCCGGACCTCGTTCCGGGAAAGCCACGCGACCACCGCCCCCAGGCCCGCCAGGGACGCCACCAGCGGCAGGGGCGAGGGCCACAGCACCGTCGTGACGGCGGCGGTGGCGAGCAGGGCGGCAGCGAGGAGATGTGCACCGGCGCGCCATCCTTCCTCACGCCGCCGCTCGCCGATCCACGCCACGAAGGAGATGGCTGCCCAGAGCGCGAGGGTCTCCGCCCGTGCGCGCGCCGTCGTCATCGCCGCCGTCGCGATCGCCAGCGAGAGCGTCGGCAGCACCAGTGCGCTCGCGGTCCACAGCGGCTGGCGCGGCGCACGGATTGAGAGTGCCACCTGCGTCACCGCCGCGAGCACGAAGGCCACGCTCCATGTCGCCGCGGCCGACGCCCGCGCCACGCCGTCCCACCCCGAGATCGCCCCCACCAGCGCCACTCCGAGGAAAGCCCGCGACAGGCTGCCGCGCCACTCGCCGGGCGCTGCGAGGAGGGCGCCCACCGCGCACACGCCGCCGAACAGCGAGACGGCGAACGGCGAGTACCACGCATCGGACGACGGCAGCGCCGCGGCGGCGAGCGCATAGACCAGCGCGCCGACCACGAGCATGACGAAGGCGCGGTGCCACCGAGGGTCGCGCGCCGCCCGCAGGCTGCCCAGCAGCACGGCACTGCCGTACCCAAGCAGCCCGATCGCCGTGCCGAATCCATCCGCCGTCACGAACGGCGACGACAGCGCGCCCGCCACGGCGATGCAGAACAGGAACTCGCTCTCGTCGTGCAGCGCGAGTGCGGCGAGCGCCACGGCGGCGACGTCCACCACGGCGAGGGCCACACCGGTCGGCACGAGATGCAGGCGCGGTCCCGCGCCCCACGCCACGAGATCCACCAGCGCAAGCGCGATCGCCAGCAGCACGTTGCCGTACCGCACGTCGCCGAGCCGATGGAAGTACACGCCAGCGGCGCCGACCCCCGCCGCCACGATGGCGCCGATCCCCACCCGCACGGCGGGCGTGAGCAATCCGCGGGCGACCGCGAACTGGATGAGCACACCGACGCCCATCAGCATCACGAACGCGGCGAGCAGCAGCGTGCCGTACCGCCCGACCAGCGACTCGATCTCGTCCTCCCGAATCGCGTGCGCCACGGCGCTCGCGCGGGCGAACGCGTCGTGGCGCGGCGGCGGCGCGGCCATCATCGGTGCAGCGTGCCCGGATTCGCGAAGGCGCACCACCTCCGCCGCCAGCGCCGCCACCTGTCGCTCCAGCGCCGCGAGGCGGTCGTCGTCGGGGCTCATCGATCCAACTTATCCCCGCCCCCGACGACCGCCAGCGCTCACTGCGGCGTCATCACCGCCTCCGTGCCGCCAACCGTCGTGCGACGCGGAACCGCAGCGTCGATTGGCATGAACGCGCTCGCATCATAGCCGCCATCGGCCGCCGCAAGCTCAGCGCCGCGCACGAGCGACACGTCGTCTGCCGAGGAGAGTGCCACCTGCGGCGCGTCGGCGCCGCGGCGAGAGAACGCGACCGCCAATCCGACCGTTGCACCGATGGCGAGGCTGGTGAGCACGACTGTTCGCGCGCTCACCGGCGCAGGCGGCACCGTGACGACTCCGCTCGCATTCATGATGGCGGGCCGGTCGCGGTAGCGGCCGTGCGCGGGACGCGCGCACGCATCGAACTGCGACGCGAGCTGCCGGAGCTCGGATTGAAGACGCTCACCGCGCATCGGCGGACCGTGGCCGGTGATCGCGGCGCTCGGCGCGTAGTCGGCGAGGTGCCGAAGCGATGTGCGCGCAGCGTCCCAGTCGGGAGTGAAGTACATGGGCGGTCCGTGCAGCTCCGGCCGCTGCGTCAGGGCCGCGATGAGCGACTCCTGCTTCGTGGTGACGAACGCGTCGCCGGCAACGAGCGTGCGGTCGGCATCGCGCACGTACGAGACGTGGCCAGGCGCATGACCCGGCGTTGGGATCCAGCGCCAGTCCCGGAGTCCCGGCACCCTGCCGTCGTCCGGAAGGATGTGCACGCGCGAGCCGAGGTCGAGCGGTCCACGCGGAATCAGCACGGACAACACACTCATGGCACCGCCGCCGACGAACGGGTCGGACGGCGGATACGACGACCGGCCGGTGAGGTACGGCATCTCCAGCGCGTGCGCGTACACCGGCACATCCCAATCGCGCGCGAGCGTGTGGATCGCCCCCACGTGGTCGACGTGCCCATGCGTGAGCAGGATGGCCGCCGGCCGGGCCTCCTCGCCGAACAGTTGCGCCGCGGCGCGCTTGATCCTGGCCGCCGAGCCTGGCAACCCGGCGTCGATCAGCACCCACGCGCGATCGGCGGCGCCCGGTATGCCGACGAAGCACACGTTCACGAACTTGTCCAGCAGATACGACAGGCCGGTCGCCACGTAGCGCGGCGCATCGGTGCTCGCGTCGCGGTGGAGCACGATCTCGCTCATGTGACCTCGCCCGGGTGACGCGCCTTGGCGCTGTGGCGCCTGACCTTCACGTTCAATCGCCGTGCCGTCGACGTCGGCGCGGCTAGGACGTGCGCGTCACGATGACGAGTGGCGCTTCGTCCCGGCCGGCCGACGCGCGCGCCGCGGTCGGTGTCGACGGCCACACCGACGGCGACGGACGCGGCGCGGACTGCACGGGCGACACCACGTCCACCACCGCGCCCGCCGTGTCCGGCGTCAGCTCCTGATCGCTCTCGCGCCGCCGTTGCAGCGTGTCCTCCGCCTGCGTGCGCCGCTCGGCGCGCCGCCGCTCGAGCTCCCCTTCGCCCGTCGCCGAGTGCCGACGATCGACGAGCCGCCGGTCGGCGCTGCGGTCCCATGCGTCGAGGTGCATGAGCATGTCGTCGAGCGAGCGGATGTGGCGCACGCCGTCGCGCTCGCGCTTGAACACCACGTGCGTCCATCCCTTCATGCCCACCGGCCGGTGCCATGCCCCGCCCATGCGCACGCGGTGGCCGGCGATCGCGTTGCTCAGCACGCGCTCGTACCGCGAGCGCGGCAGCAAGGTGACGGGAAAGAGGTCGTTCCAGGTGCACAGCCGGCCGACGTCGTCGTAGGCGAGCGGGCGATCCTCCAGCTCGAGGAGGGATGGTGCGCGCCCTCGCATCACCGCCGCGATGAGCCGCAGCGAGAGCGGATCGCCCAACGCCCGGATGGCCGGCCAGAACAGCCGCGTCGTGCGTCCCGCCATGCCACGCAGCGACATCCGCTCGCCGTCGCGCGTCGTCCAGCGCACGCCGTCCACGTCCGCCGTGAACGGGTTCGCGGGAAAGCAGCTGTACTTCGCCACCCATCCCTTCCGCGAGCTGTGCGGCACGGGCACGAACGTCTTCACCACCGGGATCGCGCGTGCGTCCAGCTGGTCGAGGTCGTAGCTCGACCACGTCATGACCTCGCGCACCACGGCGACAATGAAGGTGACCGTGGCCGCCATGAGCGCCGCGTCTGGAGTGAAGTCCGCCGTGATCTCGATGCGATTGCCGCGCGGACGCACGCCGACGCCCGTCGAGCGTCGGTTCGCCGCCAGGAGCATCACGGGCGCGGCGAGGATGTGCGTCAGCAGATAGGCGAGCTGCTCCACGCTGCGTCCGTGCTTCGCCTCCGAGCGCGGCACGTCGAACGACACGTTGTAGTGGGCGCTGAATCCCACGAGCCGCACTTCACGCCCGGTCTCCTCCTCCCACGCATCCAGCTCGCTGCGCAGGAACGCGAGGCTCTCCCACAGCGAGCGCGTGCCTCGCGCGCCGCACCCGCGCGCAATCTCGATCATCGGCGTGGCGATCTCGATCACGCCGGTATCGAAGTACAGCGCTCCGCCCGTAGGCAGGTGATACGAACGCCCCGTGCGATGGACGAGCGGGCCGCGCACGATCTTGCGCGGCGAGCCGAACACGTCCTCCGGGCGCTGCGGCGTTCCGTCGATCACCGTGGTGAACTCGGCCTCGAGCCCGATGGCGGGCAGGCCGCCGCTCACGGGGCCGGCGCGCCGTCCCGTTCGCGTAGCCTGATCGCTCCGCCGTGCTCGCTTTTGCCGTTCCGCCATTACCGATGAGCCCCCGTGTCAACTCTGCACAATGAAAGCGCACCGTCAGTGGCACGCCTCACAATGGGTCGCCCGCCAGCTTGAGGTTGTACGTCTCGCCCGGCGCTTCGCGCGGAACGGAAACGACGTAGCCGAGATCCAGATGAAGATGGTCGTCGGTCTTCCATGACTCCGGCCCCAATGGCCGCGTCCAGACGGTCGGCAGCACCTCACGGGCGATGGCGGCGTACTTCGCGATCGTCTCGTGGTTGTCGAGGTAGCTGTCGCCCACCCGGTAGATGTTGGCGGCCGTTCCCCAGCAGTGGGGCGATGCTCCTCCCGTGCGCGAATGCCGGGGCGAGCAATAGCCGCCGTTCGCCCCGATGTACACGTACGACCCCACCGCCTCCCGGAGCTGCTCGAGCGCGAGCGCCAGCAGCGCTGTAGCGCATGGGATGTACCGTGGAAACACGCGCAGTGGTGGTGCTTCCCGCACGTCGGTGTGGATGAACTCCGCGACGGCGAAGTGCGGTGCCAGATACGTGTCGCTCGCCTGCTCCCACGACGTGACCTCGTAGAAGTAACGCGGCAACACCCGGGCCTGCCCCTGGTTGTCGCACAGGATGCCGCCGGGCAGGAGCACGTCGCGATAGAGGCGCTCCAGGCGCCGGCCGTCCACGAGACGCAGGGGAAAGGTCGCCAGTTCGGTGCCCATCAGTCGCGATCTCCGATCAGTGCCGCGTACGCCAGATACGACGCCGCGGCGATCGTCGCCGAGCGTCCCGGCGTCGACGGCTCCCACTCGGTGAGGACGGCGAGCGCGTAGGGCTTCCGGTCGGGGAGGTAGACCAGCCCCGCATCGTGAGCGATGGTCGAGATCTCGCCCGTCTTGTGGGCCACGCGCGCTTCCCGCGGCAGTCCGGCCGGGATGCCA
>JBBQDE010000147.1:0-6862 GCA_038319425.1 Gemmatimonadales bacterium | reverse complement strand
GAGCGTGGAAGTGCGCTCCGTGAACCATCGCTTCTTCAGTCCGTCCATCAAGCTCCCCGGCGCGCTCGCGCGCTGGGAAGGCGACGCGCGTGACGCCCTCAAGCGCAGTGTCACGCGCGGCCACGTCACGTTGAGTGCGCGGTTCGAGCGCGAGGACGATGGCGCGGTCGAGAGCCCGATCGACGAAGCGCGCTTCGCGTCGTACGTCGCACAGCTGCGCGGACTCCAGGCCCGCCACGCGATGGCGGACACGCTCGACGTCGGAACGATCCTCCGCATGCCGGACGTCTTCTCGGGTTCGGTGCGTGAGGAGATGCCGAGCGAGGCGGGTGCCCAGCTCGTCGGCATCGTGGAACGTGCAGTCGTGGCGCTGCTCGCCATGCGCAGCGCCGAAGGCGCGCGACTGGTCAGCTATCTCGATGAGCGGCTCGCCGTGGTGGAGAGGGCGCTCGATCGAATCGCCCTCCGCGCCCCGGCACGCGTGACGGAGCAGCGGGACCGCCTGCGCACGGCCGTGCGTGAGCTCACCGATGGCCTGGCCGTCGACGAAACCAGGCTGGCGCAGGAGATCGCCTTGCTCGCGGACCGCCTCGACGTGCAGGAGGAGCTCTCCCGCTTCCGCGCCCACATCGCCGCCTTCCGCGCCGCGCTCACGGCGGCGCAGCCGGACGGAGTGGGCAAGCGGCTGGGGTTTCTCCTCCAGGAGATGCTGCGCGAGGCCAATACGACCGGCAGCAAGGGAAACGACGCCGCCATCGTCGCCGACGTGCTGCAGATCAAGGAGGAGCTCGAGCGGATCCGGGAGCAGGTGGAGAACCTCGAGTGAGCCCGTTCCCGATCATCCTCAGCGCACCGAGCGGGGGCGGAAAGACGACGATCGCCCGTGTCCTCCTGGGCCGTCGGCCCGACCTCGGCTACTCAGTCTCCTGCACAACGCGGGCGCCCAGGGCGGGCGAAGTCCAGGCACGTGATTACTATTTCATGAGCCGCGCGGAGTTCATCGCCGAGCGGGAGAGGGGAGCATTCGCCGAATCGGCCGAGGTACACGGCAACCTATACGGCACCCTGCGATCCGAAGTGGAGCGGGTGCTCGCTGGCGGGCTGCACGTGGTGATGGACATCGACGTCCAGGGCGCGGTGCAGTTCCAGCGCGCCTTTCCGCAGGCGGTCACCATCTTCATCCTGCCGCCGTCGGCGGAAGTGCTGCTCGACCGGTTGCGGGCACGAAAGACCGAAAGCCCAACGCAGCTCGCCGCACGGCTGCAATCGGCGCTTCAGGAGCTGCAGCAGGTAGGCGAGTATGAGTACGTGATCGTGAACGACGACCTGGAGCGCGCCGTCGCCAGCGTCGAATCGATCGTGGATGCGGAGATCGTGAGCCGCGAGCGGGTCAAGAACCTTCGTCAGCAGGTCGGGCTGCTCATCGAGCGGCTCGAGCAGGAAATCGTGAACACCACCACACCCGAATCATAGAGTCATGCGAGTCTTCACACCGGTCGAGATCGCCCAGCACGCCGCCAACAAGTATCTCGGCGTCCTCGTGGCCGCGAAGTATGCCCGCGCGCTGAATGAGTTCCCCGGCGGGTCCGCGTCGCGCGACAAGAAGCTGACCACGCGCTCGCTCGAAGAGCTCTCCAAGGGCGACATCGAGTATCGCGTCGTTCCGCGCCGCCGCTCGGCCGAATGATGCGGAGGGCGGAGGCCTGACCCGCCCGCGCCTGACGCGACCACGCCCGTGACCGATTCCGCCGTGCATCCCTACGCCGGGCGACGCATCCTGCTGGGCGTCGCCGGCGGCATCGCGAGCTACAAGACGGCCTGGTTGGCGCGCCTGCTCACGACGGCCGGCGCGGAGGTGGACGTCGTGATGACGCGCGCCGCCACCGAGTTCGTCGGCGCCGTCATCTTCGAGGCGCTCACCGGCCGGCCAGTGCACACGGAGCTGTTCGACGCGGGGCGCGCGCTGGACCACATCGCATTGGCCAAGGGGGCTGACGCGGTTGTCGTTGCTCCCGCGACCGCGGATCTCATGGCGCGCGCTGCGACGGGGCAGGCGGATGACCTGCTCACGGCCATCCTTCTCGCGACAGAATCGCCGGTGCTCATGGTGCCGGCGATGAACGACCGGATGTGGGCACACGCGCAGACGCGCGCCAACGCCGCACACCTGCGCGAACTCGGTTACGAACTCATGGATCCGGACGACGGAGCGCTGGCGGCAGGCGAGGGGAGCGGTCCGGGACGGATGCCGGAACCCCAGACGATCTTCGCGTACGTTGGCCGAGTGCTCGAGCGACAGCAGGCGCTGCGCGGTCGAACCGTCCTCGTCACCGCCGGCCCGACGCGCGAACAGATCGATCCTGTCCGCTTTCTCTCCAACTACAGCAGCGGCAAGATGGGTGTCGCAATCGCCGCGGCGGCGTGGCGGCGCGGCGCCGCCGTGACGCTCGTGGCCGGCCCGCTGTCCGTCGCGCCGCCAACGGGCATTGATCATGTTCCCGTGCAGTCCACCACCGAGATGCGCGATGCCGTCGCGGCCCGCATCGGGATGTCGGACGTGCTGGTGATGGCGGCGGCGCCCGCCGACTACCGGCCCGCCGAGCGCGCACCGGGAAAGCTCAAGAAGACCGGCGGCGCGCGGTCGCTCGAGCTGCACGAGACGCCCGACATCCTCGTGTCGACGCGCGCCGCTCGGCGCGAGGGCGCCGTCGTCGTGGGATTCGCGCTCGAGACGGACGACCTGCTCGAGAATGCGAAGCGGAAGCTCACCGGCAAGGGACTCGACATGGTCGTCCTGAACGCCGCCAACGAGCCCGGCGCGGGATTCGGCGTGGACACGAACCGCGTGACGATCGTGACGCGAGGGCGAGCCGAGCCCGAGCAGCTCCCACTACTCGACAAGCGCGATGTGGCTGACGCGATCCTCGACCGCGTGGAGAAGCTGCTCGATGGACGCTAGAGACGCACTGCGCCGCTATCTCGAGCAGCGGCGCGATCTGGGCGAGAGCGAGCTCGTGCTCGACTCGATGAGCGTGGAGGAAGCGCTGAAACTGATCGGTGCCCGGGCGACTGGCGCGTCGGCCACCACGCCCGCGGCGCGAGCGCCGGTGGCGCCCCGCGCGGAACCGGCCGGCTGGCGCGACGCGGTGCGAGCGGCAGGGGGCGAGCCCGCGCCGAGAAAGCCGATGTCGCCAGCCGCGCCCGCAGTGCCGCCAGTTCCTTCCCCGCACGCTCGTAGCACCGCAGGCAAGTCACCCGCCACGCCGTCACCCGACACCTCGAGTTCGGCGCTGGAAGAGGTCCCGCCCGGTCTCGTCGTCGGCGCCGCGTCGCGCGCGCCCAACGCGGAGTCGATCTTCAAGCTCCAGAGCCTGGGCGAGCTCGCCGCCGTGATCGCGACTTGCCAGCGGTGCCCGCTCTACGCGACCGCCACGAACCCGGTGCCCGGCACCGGCAATCCCGACGCGGACTTCATGATCGTCGGGGAGGCGCCGGGCGCGAACGAGGACGCCCAGGGCGTGCCGTTCGTGGGACAGGCCGGCCAGCTGCTCACCAAGATCATCGAGGCGATCAACCTCACCCGTGAGGACGTGTTCATCGCCAACGTCCTCAAGCACTGGCCGCCGGGCAACCGGAATCCGCTGCCCGACGAAGTCGCGGCCTGCTCCCCCTATCTCGTCCGCCAGATCGAGCTCGTCCGCCCGAAAGTCCTTCTGGCGCTCGGCACCTTTGCGGCGCAGACTCTACTCGAGACCAAGCTCACGATCGGCAAGTTGCGAGGCCAGGTGCATCGCTACCACGGCGTGCCCTTGATCGTGACCTATCACCCCGCAGCGCTCCTCCGGAATCCGGCATGGAAGCGCCCCACCTGGGAAGATGTCCAGCTCGCCCGTCGAATACTCGATCGCGCTCTCGCCACCGGGGCGTGACCCATACCGTGATCGGCGTCCTCCGTACTCGGAAGACGCCGAGCAGGCCGTGCTCGCCGCGATGTTGATCGACCAGGACGCCGTCATGCGGGCGTTCGAGGTCGTCGACGACTCCATGTTCTACGCCGAGCGCCATCGCCGCCTGTTCCGGGCGATGATGTCGATCTCGGAGCGCGGCAGTGTCGTCGATCCGCTCACGCTCGCCGACGAGCTCTCGCGACGGGCGGAGCTCGAGAGCGCGGGGGGCAAGGACTACATCGGCTTCCTCGTGGATGCGGTGCCGACCGCGGCGAACGTCGAGTACCACGCCAAGATCGTGAAGGAGAAGGCGCTCCTTCGCCGGCTGATCGAAGTGTCCACCGAGATCGTGGGCGAGGCGTTCGCCGGCAGCCAGACCGCCGACGAGCTGCTCGACCTGGCGGAGCAGAAGATCTTCCAGGTGGCGCAGCAGCGCACGTCGGAAGGCTTCTCGCGCATCAAGGAGCTGCTCTGGCCGACCATGGAGCGCATCGAGGCCATCCATGCTGGCGGCGAAGCGATCACCGGCATTGCGAGCGGCTTCGCCGACCTCGACGACCTGACCTCGGGCTTCCAGCCGTCGGATCTCGTGATCATCGCGGCGCGGCCGTCGATGGGCAAGACCGCGTTCGTGCTGAACATCGCGCAGCACGCCGCCATCGAGAAAGACCGCAAGGTCGCGCTGTTCTCGCTTGAGATGAGCAAGGCGTCGCTCGTGCAGCGCATGCTCACGGCCGAGGCGCGCATCGACGCACAGAAGCTGCGAAAGGGCATGCTGCGCGACGACGATTTCCCCCGGCTCGCGCGCGCCGCCGGCATCCTCACCCACGCGCCGATCTGGATCGACGACACCGCGGGCATCACGCTGCTCGAGATGCGGTCGAAGGCGCGCCGGCTCAAGGCCGACCAGGGGCTGGACATGATCATCGTGGACTACCTGCAGCTCATGCAGGGCCCGGCGAACAGCGAGAGCCGCCAGCAAGAGGTGTCGCAGATCTCGCGGGGCCTGAAGGCGCTGGCCAAGGAGCTCAGCGTGCCGGTGGTCGCGCTGTCGCAGCTCTCGCGGGCGCCGGAGCAGCGGGCGGGCGACAGCAAGCGGCCGCAATTGTCCGACCTGCGTGAATCCGGTGCCATCGAGCAGGACGCGGATCTCATCATGTTCATCTACCGTCCCGAGGTGTATGAGGGCCCCGTGGACAAGGACGGCAACTCGCTCGAGGGGCGCGCCGAGATCATCATCGGCAAGCAGCGCAATGGACCGATCGGCTTCGTCAACCTGTTCTTCCACAAGAACTACACGCGCTTCGAGAACTTCTCGCAGCGTGCGCCCGCGCCCACGGGCGGCGGCGGCACGGAAGCGGGACGGATCGGGCCAGGTGGGCAGTCGCAGAAGTACGCGTAGGCTCTCCATCGCCGGCCCGACGCAACATCGGGTGATCGGGTACCATCCAATTCGCGGCGGTATCGCCTCCCTGGTACCAGGTACCCTGTACCATCCTCGGCCGATCCGGCGCGCATCACGAGCCCGGAGGCTGCGCCGAATAGCGCGTACAGGGTATCGGGTACAGGGTACCAGGTACACGGTACAGCCGGGAATCCCCGCCTACCGTGTCCCGCGCTTCTCGCACCACGCATCACGATGCGTGGCGGCGGACTAATTTTCCTCACATGAGCGCAAAGGCTCGCACCCTCTATCGCTGCACCGAGTGCGGTGCCGACCACCCGAAGTGGGCCGGTCGCTGCGACGTGTGCGGTGCCTGGAATTCCCTCGTCGAGGAGATGGCGCCGAAGTCTGGACCAACCGGCGGCGCCAGCCGACGCGCCGGCGGCGCGCGTACGCTCGCGGAAGGAGGGAGCGTGGCCGTCACGCCTCGGTTGCGCGACGTCGGCGGCTCCGAAGCGCACCGCTGGAAGACCGGCATCGACGAGTTCGATTTCGTGCTGGGCGGCGGCATCGTCCCGGGCTCCATGATCCTCATCGGCGGCGAGCCGGGCATCGGCAAGTCCACGCTGCTGCTGCAGGTAGCCGGACGGCTGCAGGGCGCCGGCCACTCCACCCTCTACGCGTCGGGCGAGGAGAGCGCGCTGCAGATCAAGCTGCGCGCCGACCGCCTCGCCCACGACGCGACGGGCGACGTGAGCATCCTCAGCGAGACCAATCTCGAGACGATCCTCACCACCGCGGCCGCCATGCAGCCGGCCGTCCTCGTCGTCGACTCCATCCAGACGGTCTACACGTCCGATCTCGAAGGCGCGCCCGGCAACGTGGGCCAGGTGCGAGAGTGCGCCGCGCGGTTCATGCGCTTCGCCAAGGAGAGCGGCACCGCGGTGTTCGTCGTCGGCCACGTCACGAAAGGCGGTGGCATCGCCGGTCCCAAGACGCTTGAGCACATCGTCGACACGGTGCTCTACTTCGAGGGAGAGAACTCGCTGGACCACCGCGTGCTGCGCGCGACGAAGAACCGCTTCGGCAGCGTGGACGAGATCGGCGTCTTTCGCATGGCCGAAGACGGCCTGGTGCCGGTTGCCAATCCGTCGGAGCTGTTCCTCGGCGATCGCAGCATGCACGCATCGGGCAGTGCCGTCACCGCGCTGCTGGAAGGCACGCGGCCGATCCTCATCGAAGTGCAGGGGCTCGCCGCAAAGGCCGGCTTCGGCACGCCGCAGCGCGTCGCCACCGGCTATGACGGACGTCGGCTTGCGCTGCTGCTCGCCGTGCTCGACAAGCGCGCCGGGCTCTCCTTCGGCCAGCTCGACGTCTTCCTCAACGTCGTGGGCGGCGTGCGCCTGCAGGAGCCGGCGGGCGACCTGGCGGTCGCGGCCGCACTGGCGTCGAGCGTCTACGATCGCGCCTTGCCGCATGACGCCGTGTTCGTCGGCGAAGTGGGGCTCGGCGGCGAGATTCGCCCGGTGTC
>JBBQDE010000146.1:0-6873 GCA_038319425.1 Gemmatimonadales bacterium | reverse complement strand
CCGGCGAAGAAGGGGAAACAGCTCCAGTTCGTGATCCAGAAGCATGCAGCCAGCCACCTGCACTACGACTTCCGCCTGGAGCTCGACGGCGTGATGAAATCGTGGGCGGTGCCGAAGGGCCCCAGCCTCGATCCATCGGTGCGCCGCCTGGCGATGGAGGTGGAGGATCACCCGATCTCGTACAACACCTTCGAGGGAACCATTCCCGATGGCGAGTACGGCGGCGGCACGGTGATGCTCTGGGACCGCGGCACCTACGACGCCGAAGATGGCGGCGGAGCGGAGTCGCTGCGGCGGGGATACGAGAAGGGCGACCTCAAGATCACGCTCGCGGGCAAGCGGCTGCGCGGTTCATGGGTGCTCGTGAAGATGAACCGGCCCGGCCGGCCGCAGTGGCTCCTGATCAAGCATCGCGATGACACCGCTGACGCGTCTCGCGACGTGACCACCGAGCACACGACGTCGGTGGCGACGCGCCGGACGATGGAATCGATCGCCCTCGGCAAGGGGGGAGCGCGGGTGTGGCGAACCAATCGGTGACGACGCTACACTGTGTCGTCGTCGCCGCCACCTGCGCCCGCGCCGCGCCGAACAGGGCCAGCAGCGTGCACAGCGCCAGGAGAGGCGGTCTGGTGATCATCGTGAGACGAGGTGAGCCGGGGCCACAGCCGTACAGTCGAGAGACGGCCGCGTCCGTCAGACCCGACGTCAAGCCGCGATGGCTCTTTCCCGGGTCTCGGGGGTATCCTTGGTCATGAGAAACCGCATCCGACTTTCGATCGCCTCCGTCGCTCTCCTCGCGAGCGCGGCCTGCTCTCGTACGTCGGAGCAGCCAGCCCTGAGCGACGACCTGAAGCAGGACCTCGCCCGTGCGGGCGGCAGCGACGTATCACTGGCCGGCTCCGCGAATGGGCGTGTGGAGGTCGTGTCCGCCGCCGAGCGGACCAACGGCGCCGTCGCCGCCCCCAAGGCGCCCACGGTCTCGCGTGCGCCGAGCGCGGTGCGCGGCCGCACAGCGGTGGTGAAGAGCGCTCGCCGGGTCACTCCGGCGGCGGCAGATCCCTCGCCGCGGGCCGCCGAGACGGCGCCGGCCACGGTGCGCACCGAGGACCCGGCCCCCGAGCCGGTTCCGGCCCAGGCGCGCCCACGCGCACCCCAGCCGTCTACGCAGCGCGAACCCCCGGGCGGCTGGCGTACGCCGGGTCAGATCATTCGTAACGCGCCCTTCCCGATCAATCCGTAACGATCGAGGCGAATGGACAACGGGCGGCGCCGAGGCGCCGCCCGTTCGTCATTCGGGAGTCGAGATGACTGCGTCCGCTTCGATCTCGACGAGCATGTCGGGATCGATGAGGGCGCTCACCTCCACCATCGATGTCGCGGGGCGTATGTCGGCGAAGTACTCGCCGTGCATCCGCCCGATCGCTTCCCAGCGACTGATGTCCGTGACGTAGATGCGGGTGCGCACGACGTCCTCGAGCCGGGCCCCCGCCTGGAGGAGCGCGCGCCGAATGTTCTCGAGCGCCTGGCGGGTCTGGGCAGCCGCGTCACCCACGCCGACGAGGCGGCCATCCGCGCCCGTGGCGCTGGTTCCGGAGACGTACACGGTGTCGCCGACGCGAACGGCACGGGAGTAGCCGACGACCGGCTCCCATGGCGTGCCCGACGAGATGCGTTGCCGCATCCAGAGGCTAGGCCGCGCGCCTATCGGCGGCGAACGCCAGGCTCACGGCGCGCCGTGCCTGGCGCTTGAGCGCTCGATGCACGGCCCGCGCGTAGTGGAGGAAGTTGCTGCCGGCCCACGGATACCGGAGGAAGAACTCCGCCGGGAGCATGTCCGTCTTCAGCCGATTACATGACGGGCAGGCCACCACGACGTTGCCGGGGGCGTGAGCGCCTCCCTTGGCGAGTGGGTAGACGTGGTCGAGCGTGGCGCGCGAGTAGTCGAGCGGAGCGGCGCAGTAGACGCAGCGTCGGCCGCAGTCTCGCAGCGCGGCCATCTTGATTGCCCGCTTCTGTTCCGCGGGGATGAGGCGCCGTACGCGGCGCAGGAGTCCGCGCCGGGCGCGGGGAAGGTTGACGCGATGACCGTGTCGAGCGGGCAATCTCACCTCGCTGGAAAAGACGACACCCCGCGCAGGAAGAAGCTCCCTGTCGCGGGGTGTCGTACACCGTGGTCTGCGTGGCGCCGGAGAGCCCACGACGTGCGTCGCGCATCGCGCGCTCGCATCGTCCGCTGCATCATCCCCAACAGGGCTGCTGCGTGCATTGGCCTCCGGGTGCGTCGGGACGGCGGGGAATCTTCTCTCGCCGCGGTATCAATGCAGCGGGTGTTTCCATGACGCAAGAGGGAACCCTTGTGTCTCGCCCCTCACTATTGCGACGACGGTAGCCGTCTGTCGGTAACAGTGGAGCGGCGCTCGATCCGCTTCCGCATCGCCACGGGGTCGCGGAGGGCGGAAATGATGCGTGCGGCGTTGGCGTCGAGGAGGGTGCGATCGGGCATCGCCGAGCCCGGGAACGGGAGCGGGATGTCGAACCCGTCGCCCGCCGTGCGCGGGATCACATGCACGTGATAGTGGAACACGTCCTGCCCCGCCGCCGCCCCGCTGTTGACGACGATGTTCAGCCCATCGGCACGGGCGACCTGCTTCACCACGGGTGCCAGCTCCATGGCGACCTCGAACAGATGCATGGAGAGCGCGTGCGGAATGTCGCTCAGCGACTCGTGGTGCACGCGGGGCACGACGAGCAGGTGTCCGGAGTTCACGGGTTGGATGTCCAGGAACGCGACGACATCCGAATCCTCATAGCACATCGAGACCTCTCCGGCGCCGCGGATCAGGTCGCAGAAGGCACAGGTGGGCTGCGAAGCCGGGGGCATGCGTCCTCTCGGGTAGCGGGAATGGGCCAGCGGAAAACGCACAGTCGGTGCCACGCCGCCCGGTGGCTCGGCGCGGTGGTGCGGTTATCTTTCGCCGGCACGTCGTCTTCACCCGTACCCGAGACGGTTTCCGCATGGCCACTTCGACCCGCGCCGAGCGCAAGGGCACTCCCGCCGCCGGCCTGTCGCGCGAGCAGCTGGTGAACGCCTGGCGCACCATGCTCCTGTCGCGCCGCATCGACGACAAGGAGATCCAGCTCAAGCGCCAGAACAAGATCTTCTTCCAGATCTCGGGCGCGGGACACGAGGCGATCCTGACCGCGGCCGGCATGGTGCTGAAGCCGGCGTACGACTGGTTCTACATGTACTACCGTGATCGCGCGCTCTGCCTGCAGCTCGGCATGACGGTGAACGAGATGCTCTACGAGGCGGTCGGCGCGGCGGTGGACCCGAGCTCGGGTGGGCGGCAGATGCCGAGCCACTGGGGCCACAAGGATTACAACATCGTCTCCACGTCGTCGCCCACGGGCACGCAGTTCCTCCAGGCCGCCGGCACGGCAGAGGCGTCGCTGCGGGCGAACCTGTTGAAGTTCACCGACGGCTTCCACGACGACGAAGTGGTCTTCGTGTCCACCGGCGACGGCACGACGAGCGAGGGTGAGTTCTGGGAGTCGCTGAACGCGACCTCCAACCTGAAGCTCCCCGTCGTCTACCTGGTGGAGGACAACGGCTACGCCATCTCGACGCCGATCGAGGTGAACACGGCTGGCGGCTCGATCTCCCGGCTCGTGGCGACGTTCCCTGATCTCTACATCCAGGAAGTGGACGGCTGCGATCTGGTCGCGAGCTACGAGGCGATGCGGAAGGCCGTGGATCACGCGCGCCAGCGAAAGGGTCCGGCGCTCGTGCACGCGAAGGTCATCCGCCCGTACTCGCACTCCTTGTCCGACGACGAGGTGATGTACCGCCCCGCCGAAGAGCGCGACGCCGACGCGGCGCGCGACCCGATCACGCAGTTCCCCCGCTGGCTCGTGGCCCAGGGCCACGCGACCGAGCAGGAGCTCGCGACGATCGCCGAGGAGGTGGACGCGCTCGTGCTCGCGGCCACCGATGACGCGCTGGCGCAGCCGCAGCCCGGCGCCGACACGGTGTACGACTACGTCTATTCCCCCGACGTCGATCCCGCCTCGGAGCAGTTCGACACCGAGGACGATCCGCAGTTCTCGGGGAACGAGACGACGATGGTGGATCTCCTGAACGCGTGCATGCGCGACGAGATGCGGCGCGATCCGAAGATCCTCGTCTTCGGGCAGGATGTCGCGGACGTGTCGCGTGAGCAGCACCTCGGCAAGGTCAAGGGCAAGGGTGGCGTGTTCAAGGTCACCTGGGGGCTGCAGACCGAATTCGGCGGCAACCGCGTGTTCAACACGCCGCTCGCCGAGGCGACGATCGTCGGCCGTGCGATCGGTCTCGCGCTGCGCGGGTTCAAGCCCGTCGTCGAGGTGCAGTTCTTCGACTACATCTGGCCCGCGTACATGCAGCTCCGCGACGAGCTGGCGACGATGCGCTGGCGCTCGAACAACGCGTTCTCATCCGCTGTCGTCGTCCGCGTGACGTACGGGGGCTACATCCGCGGCGCCATCTACCACTCGCAGACCGGCGCGTCGCTGTTCACGCACTGTCCCGGGCTCCGGGTGATCTGCCCGTCCAACGCCCTCGACGCGAATGGACTACTCCGCACGGCGATTCGCTGTGACGATCCCGTGATCTTCCTCGAGCACAAGCACCTCTACCGCCAGACGTACAACAAGGCGGCGAATCCGGGTCAGAACTTCATGATCCCGTTCGGCAAGGGACGCGTGGTGCGCGAGGGGACGGACGTGACGATCGTGACGTACGGCGCCACGGTGCAGCGCGCATTCACGGCGGCGAACCAGATGCAGGAGGAGCGCGGGATCAGCGCGGAAGTGATCGACCTGCGGTCCTTGTCCCCCTGGGACAAAGAGCTGGTCTATGAAAGCGTGAAGAAGACGAGCCGGGTCATCGTTGGCTACGAGGACTCCATCTCGTGGGGCTACGGCGCCGAGATCGCCGCCCGCATCGCCGACGACTGCTTCGCCTGGCTGGACGCGCCGGTGAAGCGGGTGGCGAGCACCGACACGTTCGTGGGGTACGCGCCCCAGCTGGAGGATGCGATTCTGCCGCAGGTGGAGACGTTCAAGGCGGCCATCGAGGAGATCGCGGCGTACTGACCCGCCGGGCTTACGGCCCGGCCGGTCCGGCGCGGCAGCTGCGTCCCTCGAGCTTCACGCTCGGCGGCATGCGGAACTCGCACGTGCTCATCATCCCCGACGTCGCGTTGTACTCGCGTTCGGCCTGTTCCAGCTCCGCGAGCTTCCGGAACAGCGCCAGCGTGTCGGTGGTCGCCGCGCAGTACACGAGGTAGGTGCGCGGGCCGCCGCATCCGCGCCACCCCATCGGCGCGGTGCGGCAGGCGCCGACACTCGCGCACCCCTCGGTCTTGGCAAGTGCGCGCGCTTCCTGCTCGAGCCTCGCGAGCTTCGGCCGCGCATCGGGCGTCGTGTCGCGCGGCACGGGCGGAAGCGTGTCCCTGGGGGGCGGATCGACGACCGCGCCCATCGAACGCGTTGGGGTGCCGCCCGACGCCTGCGGTTGCTGCGAGCACCCGACCAGGCAGCCCAGCATCACTCCCACGAGCACTATCAAGGCGCCGGCCGGCTGTTGCATGGGCGGTTGGGCGGTGAGGCGGGGGCGCGGTTGGGCGGTGAGGCGGTCAGGACGTGGCAGATCGCGCATGTTTCGCGCCCCGTACAGGACGGCTCAATGCGTCAAGTGTCCGGGGTCGTACACGATGCGCCCTCCAACCATCGTCATCACGACCTTCGCATCGCGAATTGCCGTCGGCTCGACGCGCGTGATGTCGCGGTCGATCAGCACGAGATCGGCGAGCATGCCTGGCGCGAGCGTGCCGACGTCCTGGTCCATGAATCCCGCCCTCGCCCCGCCGGCGGTGTGTGCGCGCAGCGCCTCTTCCACCGTGATCTTCTGCTCCGGGACCCAGCCGCCGGGATGCCGGTCGTCGAGGGTCCGCCGCGTCACGGCGGCGTAGATGGCCGTGAGCGGCTCGGCGGGGGCGACGAACCAGTCGCTGCCGAATGCCAGCGTGGCCCCGTGATCGAGCAGCGAACGAAACGCATACGTTCCTTTCGCCCGCTCGCTCCCGATCACCGCATCGGCCCATCGGCCGTCGTCGATCGCGTGGTAGGGCTGCATGCTCGCGATCACGCCGAGGGCACCGAAGCGCGCGATGTCGTCGGGTGCGATGTGCTGCGCATGCTCGATGCGGAAGCGGCGATCTCGTGCTCCGTCTTCGCGCGCGACGCGCGCGAAGATGTCCAGCTGGGTGCGGATCGCCCGGTCGCCGATGGCGTGCACCATCACCTGCAGGCCGGCCCGGTCGGCGCCCGACGTCCAGGCGTACAGGTTCTCCGGCGTGGTCACGAACAGCCCGCGATCGGACGGCGCATCGGAGAAGGGCGCCAGCATGGCAGCGGTGTGCGAGCCGAGCGAACCGTCGACGAAGCCCTTCAGCCCTCCGATATGGAGCCATGCATCGCCGCGCCCGCGCGCCGCCACGGTGTCGCGCAGCCGGCTCCAGGTGGAGAGCGGGACGGCGGCCGAGATTCGCGTTCGCAACGAGCCCGTCGCGTGCGCGCGCTCGAACAGCGCCAGGTCGCCCCATCCGCCCATGTGGTGCACGCTGGTGACGCCGTGCGCCGCCACGTAGGTCATCGCACTGTCGAGCGCGCGAAGGCTCATCGCGACGTTCGGCTCCGGCACGGCGCGGGACATGAGGTCCATCGCGTTGTCCTTGAGGATCCCCGTCGGCTCGCCGGCTGCGTCGCGCACGATGGTGCCACCGTCCACGTCCTTCGTCGCGCTGGTGACGTTGGCGGCGCGAAGCGCGA
>JBBQDE010000145.1:0-6886 GCA_038319425.1 Gemmatimonadales bacterium | reverse complement strand
ACCAGCGCCGGACCCGCCCCGCCACGCACGTGCGCCACGCATTCGGCGATCAGGGCCGCGGCGCGTGCCGGATCGCAACCATCGCCGTCACGCAGCAGCAGGTTACGGAACGACGCGAGATTGCTGGCGATGTTCCCGCCGGGCGTCTGCATCTCTCCCTTCACGGAGATGCCGAGGCCGTTGTCCTCGATGTAGAACAGCATCGGCAGCTTCAGCGTGGTCGCCATCGTGAGTGCGGCCCAGAAGCCGTTCGTGGCCACGGACGCCTCACCGCCGAGGGCCACCGCCAGGTTTCTGTCCCACCCTTGTTCGCGCAACTCGTCGCGCCGGTACACGATCGCCTGCGCCCAGCCCGCCGCCGGCGTGTACTGTGAGCCGACGTCGCCGGCCATCGGGAGCACCGTGGGCCCGTTCCATCCCGGCAGGTTGCACACGACGCCGATGTCGCGACCGTCGCTGAACCCTCCGGCGCGCCCGAGCGGACTGCCCAGCGCGTCGTCCATCGGCAGTCCCAGCGCCAGCAGCAGCGGGCGCGAACGGTAGTAGGCGCCCACGCCGTCGTGCGGTTGATTCAGCAGCGACCCGAGAATCGACTGCCCCACGTCGTGCCCACGGGCCGAGAACTGGTACAGGACGACGTGCTCGCGCGGCACGCTGCCACGGTTGCGATTGGTCGCCTCCTCCAGGTCGTCCAGGGCGCGCGACGCCAGCACGTTGTACGCAATGCGCCGCCAGTCGAATCGCGGATCGACGGCGGGCGCGGACGCGGGGCTGCGACGTGTCTTCGATTGTCCGGCGGGATGCATCCGGTGAATCTGGCGCGTGCGCGCGGGGAATGGGAGCCTCACGGCGCGCGCCGCTCCGAGAGGGTGGTCCCGATCCCCGCGAC
Source organism: Gemmatimonadales bacterium (assembly GCA_038319425.1). Lineage (GTDB taxonomy): Bacteria > Gemmatimonadota > Gemmatimonadetes > Gemmatimonadales > Gemmatimonadaceae > AG11. Next base: position 5,997 of record JBBQDE010000145.1, on the reverse strand, counting down.
CACCCCTATCTTTAGAAGGACCCCCCCCCGAGCCCGCCCATGCCCTACGTGCACATCATCGCCGAGCGCCGTGAAGGCGTGCTGCTCCTGACGCTGAACCGTCCGGAGGTGCTGAACAGCTTCAACGCCAAGATGGCCGAAGACGTCCAGCGGGCGCTGCGCGAGGCGGCCGGCGACGCCGCGGTGCGCGCCGTCCTCATCACCGGCGCCGGCCGCGCCTTCTGTTCCGGACAGGACCTCGCGGAGGTGCTGCCCCGCGACGGCCACCCCTGGCCCGACCTCGGCGACGTCGTCCGCCGACAGTACAATCCGATCATCCGCGCCATCCGCACGATGGAGAAGCCTGTCGTTTGTGCCGTGAATGGCGTGGCCGCGGGCGCCGGCGCGAACATCGCGTTCGCCTGCGACATCGTCGTGGCGGCGGAGGAGGCCGTATTCATCCAGTCCTTTGCCAGGATCGGGCTGATCCCCGACAGCGGCGGCACCTTCATCCTGCCGCGCATCGTCGGGCTGCAGCGCGCCGCGGCCCTCACCATGCTCGGTGAGAAGCTCACGGCGGCGCGCGCCAAGGAGTGGGGGCTCGTCTACGATGTGGTGCCCCACACCGTGCTCGCGAGCACGACGTTCGAGATCGCCAAGCGGCTGGCGTGCCTCCCCACTCGCGGCTTCGGCCTCACGAAGCGTGGCTTCAACGCGGCGTTCGTGAACGACCTCGACACCCAGCTCGCGCTCGAGGAAACCTTGCAGGGCGAAGCCGGCCGTACGGCGGACTATGCGGAGGGAGTGAGCGCCTTCATGGAGAAGCGGCCCGCGCGCTTCACAGGCTGCTGATGCCGGATCGGTCGCGCATCGTTGTCGGCGTGGTTGGCGCCGGCGCGATGGGCAGCGGCATCGCGCAGGTCGCGGCCGCCGCGGGTCACGACGTCGTTCTCGGCGATACGAACGCGGCGGCGGTCGACCGTGCGCGCGAGAACATCCGCCGCTCGCTCGCGCGCGACGTCGAGAAGGGGCGGGTGGACCGCGCAACGGCCGACGCCACGATCAATCGCATCGGCGATGCGGGCGATCTCGGCGCCGGGTTCGAGCGCTACGCCCGCTGCGGCATCGTCATCGAGGCGGTGCTCGAGGACCTCGGCGCAAAACGGGCGCTGTTCACCGCGCTGGAGCGCGTCGTGCCTGACGAGTGCATCCTCGCGACCAACACGTCGTCGCTCTCCATCGCGGCGATCGGCGGGCCATGCCGCCGCCCCGGTCGCGTCGTCGGCGTGCACTTCTTCAACCCCGCGCCGCTGATGCCGCTGGTCGAGGTCATCTCGGCCATCACCACCAATCCGCTCGTGGCGTCGCGCGCGAGGGCGCTGGTGGACGGATGGAAGAAGGTCACCGTCGTCGCCTCCGATACCCCCGGCTTCATCGTCAACCGGGTCGCGCGGCCATATTACGGTGAGTCGCTGCGCCTTTTCGAGGAAGGCATCGCCGACGCCGCGACCATCGACTGGGCCATGCGCGAGCTTGGTGGGTTCAGGATGGGACCGTTCGAGCTGATGGACTTCATCGGCAACGACGTCAACTACGCCGTCACCCAGAGCGTGTTCGAGGGATTCTTCCATGACCCACGCTACCGGCCCGCGCTCACCCAGCGCCGGCTCGTCGAGGCGGGGCTGTACGGTCGCAAGCGCGAGCGCGGCTATTACGACTACCGTGACGGCGCCGTCAAGCCGGAGCCGGTGCGGGACGAAGTGCTCGGCCGGGTGATCGTCGAGCGCATCGTGGCGATGCTCGTGAACGAAGCGGTGGAAGCCGTTCACCTCCGCGTGGCGAGTGCTCGCGACATCGAGACCGCCATGACAAAAGGGGTGAACTACCCGAAGGGCCTGCTCGCGTGGGGCGACGAGATCGGAGCGGCGACGGTGCTCGCCCGGCTCGACGCGCTCCAGGCCGAGTATGGCGACGACCGCTATCGCCCCAGTTCCCTCCTGCGCCGGCGCGTTCGCGCCGGGGAGCCGCTGCTCGCATGACGATCGAATCCGATGAGCAGCGACAGGCGGAGACCATCGCCGCCGGCATGCTCGGCCGCGACGCCTACACGCGCTGGCTCGGCGCCGAACTGGTGCTGATTCGCCCGCGCGCCTGCACGCTGCGCATGAAGGTGCGAGCCGACATGCTCAACGGCTTCGGGGTGTCGCACGGCGGCATCGTCTTCTCGCTCGCCGACAGCGCGCTGGCGTTCGCCTCCAACACGAACGGCCACGTGACGGTGAGCGTGGACAGCACCATCTCGTATCCGGTGCCGGTGGAGCTGAACGACGAGCTCATCGCCGTGGCGGAGGAGGAGACGGCCGGCGCGCGACTCGGGTTCTATCGCGTGACCGTGGCGCGGCAGGACGGCACATGCGTGGCGCTCATGCACGCCACCGTCTATCGCACGCCGCAGAAGCATCATCTCGATCAATCCAATGACTGACGCATACATCCTCGACGGCGTGCGGACGGCCGTCGGCAACATCGGCGGGCAGCTCAGCGAGGTGCGCGCCGACGACATGGCGGCGCACGTCATCGCGTCGCTCGTCGCGCGCCACCCGTCGCTCGACGGGGCGCGCATCACCGACGTCATTCTCGGGTGCGCGAACCAGGCCGGCGAAGACAATCGCAACGTCGCCCGGATGGCCGTGCTGCTCGCGGGCCTCCCGGTGTCGGTACCCGGTGAGACAGTCAACCGTCTTTGCGCCTCCGGGATGAGCGCCGTCGCCAACGCCTCGCGCGCCATCAGGCTTGGCGAGGGCGACTTCTTCATCGCGGGCGGCGTCGAGAACATGACGCGTGCCCCATACGTCATGAGCAAGGCAAGCAAGCCGTTCGCGCGCGACGTCGAGCTGTTCGACACGAGCCTCGGCTGGCGGTTCATCAATCCGACGCTGAAGGAGCGGTATGGCGTGGACTCGATGGGGCAGACGGCCGAGAACGTGGCCGAGCAGTATGGGGTGAGTCGCGCCGATCAGGACGCGTTCGCGGTTCGCTCGCAGCAGAAGGCGGCGCGCGCTCGGGCGACGGGCCGTTTCGCGCCGGAGATCGTTGCCCTCGCGATCCCGCAGCGCAAGGGGGAGCCGAAGCGCGTGGACACCGACGAGTTCATTCGGCCGGAGACCACCGCCGAGACGCTGGCGAAGCTGAAGTGCGCGTTCCGGACCGATGGCAAGGGCAGCGTGACCGCGGGCAATTCCTCTGGACTCAACGATGGAGCGGCGGCGCTGTTGGTCGCGTCCGAGAAGGGGGCGGCTGAGATCGGCGTGCCGCCCATGACGCGAATCGTCGCGACGGCCGTGGCGGGCGTGGATCCGCGCTGCATGGGCATCGGCCCCGTGCCGGCCACGAAGCGCGTGCTCGAGCTGGCCGGCCTCACGCTCGGCCAGATGGATGTGATCGAGCTCAACGAAGCCTTCGCCGCGCAGTCGCTCGCGTGCCTGCGCGAGCTCGGCCTCGACGACGACGATGCCCGCGTGAACCCGAATGGCGGCGCCATCGCGCTCGGCCATCCCCTGGGGATGAGCGGCGCGCGGCTCCTCCTGACGGCGTCGCACGAGCTTCAGCGCACGAAGAAGCGGTACGCGTTGGCGACGATGTGCGTCGGCGTGGGGCAGGGAATGGCGACACTGCTGGAGAGAGCGTGATGACAGTAGCAATGTCTAACATCTTCTCCTTCGACGACTTCATCCCGGTCATCCATGAGAGCGCATTCATCCATCCGAATGCGACCGTCACGGGCAACGTGATCATCGGTCGCGATGTGTACGTCGGGCCGGGCGCCGCCATCCGGGGCGACTGGGGTGGAATCGTCATCGAGGACGGGTGCAACGTGCAGGAGAACTGCACCATCCACATGTTCCCCGGCGTGACCGTTGTGCTGGAGAAGGGCGCGCACATCGGCCATGGTGCGATCGTGCACGGCGCGCGCATCGGCGCGAACGCCCTCATCGGAATGAATGCCGTCGTGATGGACAATGCACATGTCGGCGATGGCTGCATCGTCGGGGCGCTCTGCTTCGTGCCCGCCGAGATGAAGATTCCCTCGCGGAAGGTCGTCGTCGGCAACCCGGCGAAGGTCGTGAAGGACGTGAGCGACGAGATGCTCGCGTGGAAGAGCGACGGCACGGCGCTCTATCAGGCGCTCCCGGCGCGACTACACGCGACGCTGCGCGTGTGCGAGCCGCTGCGCGAGCGGCCGGACACCGCGACGCGGATGCCGGCCGCCGACTACCGGACCTGGAAGGAGACCAGATCGTGATGCGCCTGAAGAACTACGCCCTCGGCGAATGGATCGAGGGATCGGGGAAGGGCACCGCGCTGTACAACGCCGTCACCGGCGCGGAGGTGGCCGTCGCGTCGAGCGATGGTCTCGATTTCAAGGCGATGCTCGAGTACGGCCGCACGGTTGGTGGGCCCACGCTGCGCGCGCTCACCTTCCACCAGCGGGCGCGGATCCTCAAGGCGCTCGCGCAGTATCTGACGGCCCGCAAGGACGAATTGTATCTGGTGTCAGGTTGGACGGGGGCGACACGCGGTGATTCGTGGATCGACATCGACGGCGGGTTCGGGACGCTGTTCGCGTACGCCAGCCGCGGCCGCCGCGAGTTTCCCGACGAGACGTATTTCGTCGACGGCGGACCGGAGGCGCTGAGCAAGGGGGGCACCTTCATCGGCCGGCACATCTGCGTCCCGATGGAGGGCGTCGCGGTCCAGATCAATGCCTTCAACTTCCCCGTCTGGGGCATGCTGGAGAAGCTTGCTACGTCGTTCCTCGCCGGCGTGCCCACGATCGTGAAGCCGGCGACGGTGACGAGCTTCCTCACCGAAGCCGTCGCACAGGCGATGGTGGAATCGAAGCTCCTTCCCGCTGGCACGTTCCAGCTGATCTGCGGCAGCGCCGGCGACCTGCTCGATCATCTCGGCTGCCAGGACTCGGTCGCCTTCACGGGCTCTGCCTCAACGGGGCTGCTGCTCAAGAGCGGGAAGGCGGTCCTCGAGCACAGTGTGCGCTTCAATCAGGAAGCCGACTCGCTCAACTACTCCATGCTCGGTCCCGACGCCGTACCCGGCACCGACGAGTTCGACCTGTTCATCAAGGAAGTGGCGAAGGAGATGACGGTGAAGGCGGGGCAGAAGTGCACCGCGATCCGCCGCACCTTCGTGCCCGAGACACTGGTCGCGGACGTCGTGCAGGCGATGCAGAAGCGGCTCGCCGGCGTGAAGGTCGGCGATCCGGCGATCGAGGGCGTGCGGATGGGTCCTCTCGCCGGCCGGGGGCAGGTGCGCGAAGTGGAGAAGAGTGTCGAGCGGCTCCGGAAGGCCACGGAGCTGGTCTTCGGAGGCCCCGGCACGCTGGATGTCGTGGGCGCCGACGCGGACAAGGGCGCGTTCTTCCCCACCATGCTCCTCTACAACGACCGGCCCTTCGATCGCTCCGAGCCGCACGATGTGGAAGCGTTCGGGCCGGTGAACACCATCATGCCCTACAGGTCGGTCGACGACGCGATCGCGCTGGCCCGGCTGGGAAAGGGAAGTCTCGTCGGCTCGCTCTTCACCTCGCGCGACGACGTGGCCCGGCAGGTGGCGCTCGGCACCGCGGCGTATCACGGTCGCCTCCTGCTCGTGAACCGACACAGCGCGAAGGAGTCCACTGGGCACGGCTCGCCCTTGCCACATCTCGTGCACGGCGGGCCGGGACGCGCCGGCGGCGGCGAAGAGATGGGCGGCGTGCGCGGAGTCCTTCATTACATGCAGCGCACGGCCATCCAGGGGTCGCCGCAGACCGTGGCGGCCGTGACGCGCGAATGGAGCAAGGGCGCCACCAAGCGCACCGATCGCATCCATCCATTCCGGAAGTATTTCGAGGAGCTCGAGATCGGCGAGACCCTCAACACGCATCGCCGCACCGTCACCGAGAGCGACGTCGTGAGCTTCGCCGGCATCTCGGGCGACTTCTTCTATGCCCACATGGAC
>JBBQDE010000144.1:0-6896 GCA_038319425.1 Gemmatimonadales bacterium | reverse complement strand
GTTGCTGTCGAGCGCGCCGCCGGTGATGCCCGGAATCTCGCGATTGCAGACGACGGTCTTCCCGTTCGCGACGACGGTGATCATGCGCCCCACCAGCGTGATGTCGAACGTCTGCCATTCGCCCGGCTTCTTCGCCGCCACTTCGCTCGGCGCGATGAAGCCGTACACGCCTCCGAGCAGGTCGTTCTGCGGCTCGGTGGTGAGGCTGTCCTCGATCTGCACCTCGTAGCGCCCGCGCTGATAGACGCCGCTGTTGCTCCCCTTCGGATAGCGGAACTCGAGATGCAGCTGGTAGTCCGTGAAGGTGCGATCGGTCACGAGGTTCGCACCGGACTTCGGGCTCGTCAGCACGCCGTTCACGGCGCGCCACTGGTTGGTGCCGAGCGCGTGCCAGCCCGTGAGGTCGGTGCCGTTGAAGAGCCGGATCGGCGCGCCCCACACGGGCGTGGCCGCTCGGCGCAGCGACGGCGCGCGCTTGGCGGTCCAGTTCATTCGCTTGCCATCAGGATAGGTGATGGTGCCCGCGAGCGCGTCGTCCTGCAGTCGGCCCTCGACCTGGAGGTCGCCCTTCCCCTGCTCCCACTGCGGCGGGATCGCGAAGCGCATCGTGCCGTCGGTGAACTCCACGCGCGAGATCGGTCGAGCCATGCCGACGACACCGACGAACTGTCCGACGAGGTACCCATTGCCGGACGGTCGCACCTCGAGCCACGACGGGAGGGCGCGATCAGGTCCGGCGATGGTGAAGTCCCATCGCCCGATGATCGACTCCGGCGACACGGATCGGACCGCGGGTCGGGTCGGCAGGACGACGGCGAGCAGGGCGGCGGCGAACCTCCACATGGCGTGCGCTCCTCTGAGGCGGGAATCACTCGGGGCCGGCCCACGCCGACGAGGCGCACACCGGCCCCGGATCGCCGACAAGAATGCACGACGGCCCGCCTCACGGCGAGCCGGCAGCGGTCAGTGTCCCTTCCGCGCCTCTTTCACCGCTGCCGTCAGCGCCGGAACGACTTCCAGCACGTCGCCAACGATCCCGTAGTCGGCCACCTTGAAGATCGGGGCCTCCTTGTCCTTGTTGATCGCCACGATCGTCCTCGACGTCCGCATGCCGGCAAGATGCTGGATCGCGCCGCTGATGCCCACGGCGATGTACAGCTGCGGGCTCACCTGCCGTCCCGTCTGGCCGATCTGGTCGGAGTGCGGGCGCCAGCCGTCGTCGGTCACCGCTCGCGTTGCCCCGACCGCCGCATTGCCCAGCGCGTCGGCGAGATCCTCGATCAGCTTGAAGTTCTCCTTCGCCTTCAACCCCCGCCCGCCGGAGACGATGATCGGTGCCTCGCCAAGGTCCGGACGTCCCTTCGCCCCCTCCTTCACCTCGGTGACTTTCACCGTGACGCCGGACGCCGGAGATGCCTTCCCCTGCTCCACCCGCCCCGCCTTCGGCGACTCCGCCGCCGTGAAGGCGCTCGGCCGGACGCTCAACACCACCGGGCTGCCCGTGAGCGTGAGCGTCATGATCACCTTGTTCGCGTAGCCGGGATGCTTCACCGTGATCGCGTCGCCGTTCACCGCGAGCTCGGTCACGTCGCTCGCGATCGGCGCGTCGAGGCGGGCCGCGACACGAGGACCGAGATCGCGGCCCTGCGCCGAGAAGCCGAGCACCACGGCGCGGTAACCGCCAGACTTCGCCGCATCGGCGAGGGTGGCCGCGAGCGACTCGCGCGCGAACTGCGCGAAGTCCGCGCTCTCCACGACGATGACTGCGTCGGCGCCGTACTTCGCCAGTTGGCCAGACTTCGACCCGATCCCGGGCGCGCCGGCCAGCAGCACGTGCACCTCGCCGCCGCCGCTCGCGACAGCCAGCGTGCGCCCCGCGGTCACCGCCTCGAGCGCGATCTTGCGCAGCTCGCCGTTCCGCGTCTCCGCGAACACCAGCACGTTCGCCATCAGATCACCTTTGCCTCGCTCTGGAGAAGCCGGACGAGCTCCGGGATGGCGGCGACGCCCTCGCCAAGGATGCGGCCGGCCGGCCGTTCGGGGGGCAGCTCCATCTTCGTGACCGTGACGCGCACCGTGCCGAGCTGCGCCGGCTTGCTCTCGAGCGGCTTCTTCTTCGCCGCCATGATCCCCTTGAGGGAGGGATAGCGCGGGCGCGCGACGCCTTCGTCGATCGTCACGACCGCGGGCAGCGGGAACTCCACCATCTCGGCCGCGCCTTCCAGCTCGCGGCGCGCCAGTCCCTTGCCGCCACTCACGCTCAGCTCCGACGCCGCCGTCACGCACGGCACGTTCAGCAGTTCGGCCGTGGCCGTGCCGACGACGCCGGCGGAGCTGTCGAAGGCATGCTTCCCGAACAGCACGAGATCGTAGCCGCCGCCTTTCAATTCGGCCGCGAGGGCGCGCGCGATGGCGATGCCATCGGCCACGCTCTCCGCCTTGAGGTGCACGGCGCGATCGGCGCCCATGCTCATCGCCTTGCGCAGCGATTCCTGGACGGTGTCCGGCCCCACCGCGTAGACGACCGTCTCGCCGCCGCCTGCTTTCTCGTTGAGCTGGAGCGCCGCTTCCACGGCGTACCCGGCGAAATCGTCCATGTCGAACTTCAGGCCGGTCTCGTCGATCGCGGCGCCGGACGCGGCGATCTTGAAGCGCGACTCGGAGTCCGGAGTGCGCTTGATACAGACGGCAATTTTCACCGCCGGTCTCCATGTGAAAAGATTCACATAAGTGTAGACCGCGTGACGGTCCGACGGTAGGAGCCGCACGAGGGTAGCAGCGGCATGCGGGGCTACGACGAAGGGCACAGCGGACCACTGTCCGATGTGCCCCGCCTGCTCTCCTGTTCTACCCGCCCGTTCGCCCGATCAATCAGTCCCCGCCTCGGCCCGGGCCTGTCAGCCCCTCCTCGTCGTTGCTCTCGAGCGCACCGCCAGAGTTCTGGGTCGCCCTGCCCGGACGGCCTACTGCGCCCTGCTCGGTTTCTACCCGCACGTTCTGCCGGGCGCCGCCCGGCGCACCAGACTGCCCCTGGCCGAGGTCTCGGGTGCGCTGCGTCTCATCCTGCTCCCTTCCGCCCGTGTCGTCGATCATCGCCATCCTCCGTCTGGTTTGCTCCATCAAGACGGCAAGGCGGATGCCGAGACAATGCGCCGCGCGTCACGGGCGGCCGCTCATTACATGCCGAGCGCCTTCATTGGAAAGCGAGCCTACTTGAACGCGTTGAGCCCCGTGACCGCCTGGCCGAGGATCAGCGAGTGCACGTCGTGCGTGCCTTCGTACGTGTACACGCTCTCGAGATTCGCCATGTGGCGCATCGCCCCGTACTCGGCCAGGATGCCGTTCGCGCCGAGCAGGCGGCGCGCCTCCCGCGCGATGTCGGTGGCCATGCTCACGTTGTTGCGCTTCGCGAGCGACACCTGCTGCGGCGTCATCGTCCCCAGGTCCTTCAGGCGGCCGAGGTGGAGACAGACGAGCTGCGCCTTCACGATCTCGGTGAGCATGTCGGCGAGCCGCACCTGCTGGATCTGGAATCCGCCAATTGGCCGGTCGAACATCACGCGCTGCTGCGCGTAGCTTTGCGCCTCCTCGAAGCACGCCATCGCCGCGCCCATCGCGCCCCACGAGATGCCATAGCGCGCCTGAGTCAGGCACATCAAGGGGCTCTTCAGCCCTCCCGACATCGCGAGGAGCGCGTCCTTCGGGAGATGCACGTCCTGGAACACCAGCTCGCTCGTGTCGCTCGCGCGCAGCGAGAGCTTGCCCTTCTGGTCCTTCGCCTTGAACCCCTTCGAATCCGTCGGCACGATGAAGCCGCGGATGGACTTGTCGCTCGGGTCGCCGTTCGTCTTCGCCCACACCACCGCGATCTGCGCCGTGGAACCGTTGGTGATCCACATCTTCGCGCCGTTGAGGATCCAGCTCCCGTCCTTCTGCTCCGCGGCCATCGTGATCATGCCGCTCGGGTTGGACCCGTAATCCGGTTCCGTGAGCCCGAAGCAGCCGATGATCTCGCCCGACGCCATCTTCGGCAGATACCGCTGCTTCTGCTCCTCGGAGCCGAACGCGTAGATGGGATACATCGCGAGCGCGCCCTGCACGCTGGCGAACGAGCGCACGCCGGAGTCGCCGCGCTCGAGCTCCTGCATGATGAGCCCATACTGCACGTTGTTGAGCCCCGCGCAGCCGTATTCCTCGGGGAGGTTGGCGCCGAACACGCCGAGCTCGCCCATCTCGGGGATGAGCTCCTTGGGGAATCGCCCCTGCACGTAGGCATCGCCGATGACGGGCAGCACGCGCTCGTCCACGAAGCGGCGGACGCTGTCGCGCACGGCCCGCTCCTCTTCGGAGAGCACACTGTCGATGTCGTAGAAGTCGAGCATTCGCGGATGGATGAAGGGATGGCAGACGGCGAAAGGTAATCACCGTATATTGGCCGCAAACGGTCTCCAGTGCTGGCTCGACTCTCACCAATACCCTCATGCGGCGCTCCCGTCCCGCCCTCGTCGTCCTCCTGCTCGGATTCGCCTCGTCATTCCCGGCCGATGCCCAGTCGCCGGCCAGGCGCCCGCTTCGCGCCGGCGACATCTATCAGCTCCGCACCGTGAGCGATCCGCAGCTCTCGCCTGACGGCGCGTGGGTCGCATACGGCGTCACGACCGCCGATTCGGCGAAGGACAAGTCCGACGGCGACGTGTGGATGACGAGCTGGGACGGCTCGCAGTCCATCCGCCTCACGTCGTCGCCGGAGGGTGAAGGCACGCCGCGCTGGAGCCCGGACAACCGATGGCTCGCCTTCGTGTCCGGACGGCAGGAGGGAAAGGGCGGCCAGGTATGGCTGCTCGACCGCCGAGGCGGCGAAGCGCAGCGCCTCACCGTGCTCAAGGGGGGGATCGACGACTTCGCCTGGTCGCCGGACTCGAAGCGGCTGGTGCTGGTGATCGACGAGGAGACCGATTCGCTCGCGCGGAAGGACACGGCAGAGAAGAAGACGCCCAAGCCGATCGTGATCGACCGCTACAACTTCAAGAAGGACATCGCCGGATATCTCGGCACCAAGCGGACGCATCTCGCGCTGTTCGACATCGCGATGAAGAAGCTCGACACGCTCACCAGTGACCGTCACGACGACGACGTGCCGAGCTGGTCGCCGGATGGACGACGCATCGCATTCGTCCGCGAGTCGCCGGCGGAACCGGGCAAGGCACGTGACTCCGACCTGTTCGTCGTCGACGCCCGGTCGGGCGCCGCACCGACGCAACTCACCGACTTCGACGGTCCGGACGGCGGGCGGCCCTCCTGGTCGCCCGACGGCAAGTGGATCGCCTTCACGCGCGGCGACGAGCCGAAGTTCTACGCGTATCACCTGAACAAGCTCGCCGTGGTCGCCAGCGACGGCGCCACGCCGGCGCGCGTCGTCACCGCGACTCTCGACCGCCCCGTATCGAACGTGCGCTTCACGGCAGACGGGCGCGCCGTGCTCGCCACGCTCTCCGACGATCGCGCCGAGCAGCTCGTGCGCATCCGCGTTGCGGACGGCGCGGTCGAGCGGCTCGTGGATGGCAGGCGCGTCGTCGCCGGCTACAGCGCCGGTGCCGACGGCCGCACGGCGCTGCTGCTCTCCGCGCCGGACAAGGCGCCCGAGGTGTTCGCGCGCGACGCCGCGGGTACGCTGCGGCAGCTCTCCCACCAGAACGACTCGCTGTTCGCACAGCTCCAGCTGGCGGGCGTGGAGGACTTCACGTCGAAGAGCGACGATGGGGCGGAGGTGCATTCGCTGCTCTATCGCATGGCCGACGCGGCGCCGGCGCGGCGGCTGCCGCTCCTCGTCTACATCCACGGTGGCCCGAACGGTCAGGACGGCTACCGCATCGACTTCGACCGGCAGCTCTTCGCCGCGAACGGCTACGCCGTCCTGGCGGTGAACTACCGCGGCTCCAGCGGGCGAGGCTCGGCGTACCAGAAGGCGATCTTCGCCGACTGGGGGAACAAGGAGGTAAAGGACCTGGTCGGCGCGGTGGACGAAGCGGTGCGGCGCGGCATCGCCGACCCCGACCATCTCGGCATCGGCGGCTGGAGCTACGGCGGCATCCTCACCGATTACACCATCGCGACCACGCCGCGCTTCAAGGCGGCGGTGAGCGGCGCCGGCAGCGCGCTCCAGCTCTCGATGTACGGCACCGACCAGTACGTGGCCCAGTACGACCTCGAGATCGGTGCACCGTGGAAGGCGCAGGACGCGTGGATCAGGATCTCGTATCCGTTCTTCCACGCCGATCACATCACCACGCCGACGCTGTTCATGGGCGGGCAGAGCGACTTCAACGTGCCGATCATCGGCGGCGAGCAGATGTACCAGGCGCTGCGCACGCTCGGCGTGGAGACGCAGCTCGTCATCTACCCAAACCAGTACCACGGCATCACGGTGCCGAGTTATCGCGTCGATCGGTTGCGGCGGTACGTCGCATGGTACGACCGGTTTCTGAAAGCGACGAGCGCCGCGGCAGCGGCGTCTCGGCGCTGAGAAGGAGGTTTCATCCTTTCCGCGCCGCTCTTCGTCCGAGCGTCTGGCTCCCCTCGCCCCGCCCCGGACGCGTGGCGAGCACGCGTCGCGCGTACGGCGCGATCCCGACGGCGCGCGCCGTGGCGCGGAACGTCGCGCCATGGTCGATGGTGTGGCCCGTCTCGTCCTGCCACTGGTGCACCATCTCATGCAGCAGGGTGTGCAACGCTTCCGGCCAGCCGTGCCGGCGCAGGTGGGCGCGGCTGATCGCGATCTCGGCGGTCTCGCCGCCGGTCGTCGCCGCCGTGTAGTGGCCAAGTCGCGTCTTCATGCGGCGCGATACGCGGATCTCGATCGGCTTGAGATCGCCGTCGAAGTGCCGCGCATTGTATCG
>JBBQDE010000143.1:0-6922 GCA_038319425.1 Gemmatimonadales bacterium | reverse complement strand
GAGATGGGGCCGGCGAAGACGATGAACGCCATCGTCGCGATCGCCACCGACATGCCGAGGATCGCGTCGCGCTGCATGGCGCGCCGCCAGAAGATGCCGAGGAAGAACCCGCCGAGCAGGCCGCCATAGGTGAACGACGCGATGCCGAGCGCGATGACCACGACCGGTGTCTTCGTGTCCTGCGGAAAGAGCAGGGCGCCGAGCGTGAGCACGCAGCCCCACACCAGCGCGAAGCGGCGTCCCATCCGGAGCGTGTTCGCGTCGTCCGGGGCGCGCTTCGTGAGGGGAAGATAGATGTCGTGCGTCGTCGCCGCGGCCAGGGAGTTGATGGCTCCCGAATGGGTGCTCATCGTGGCGGCGACGATCGCGGCGACGATGAGCCCGACGAGCCCTGGCGGCATGTGCTCGAGGATGAACGTCGGAAAGATCTGGTCGGTCGCCGGGAAGATCTGTCCGTGATAGAACGCCCAGAGCCCCAGCCCGATCGCAAGGAAGAGGAAGAACTGGCAGAACACCACGAAGCCGGAACCGATGATGGCGCGCTGTGCTTCCCGCAACGACCGCGACGACATCAGCCGCTGGACGATGAGCTGGTCGGTGCCGTGCGAGGCCATCGCGAGGAACGCGCCGCCGATGAGGCCAGCCCAGATCGTGTGCGGGCGGTCGAAGCCCGGGTAGAAGGACACGATCTTCGTCTTCCCCGCCGCGGTGGCCGAGCTCCAGATCTCCGACCAGCCGCCAGGCACGAGATGGCCGAGGATGATCACCGCGCCGATGCCGCCGCTGATGTAGATGCCCGCCTGGAGCAGCTCGGTCCAGACCACCGCTTTCATGCCGCCCTTGTAGGTGTAGATCACGGTGAGGAAGCCGAGGATCAGCACCGCGATCGGCATCACGTACGCCTTGTTCGTCACCGAGGGACTGATGATGAGCGCGACGGGAATGGCGGTAGCGAACACGCGCACGGAGTCGGCCAGTGCCCGGGTGATCATGAAGACGATGGACGTGAAGCGTCGCGTCGCGAGCCCGAACCGCGTCTCGAGCAGCGCGTACGCCGTGACGAGGTTGCCCTGGAAGTAGCGCGGCAGCAGCACGCCGGCGACGACGAAGCGGCCGATGATGTAGCCGGCGACCACCTCGAGAAATCCGAGGTCCCCGAACCCGGGCTTGTTGCCGTACGACAGTCCCGGCGTGCTGATGAACGTCAGCGCGCTCGTCTCGCTCGCCACGATGGAGAACATCACCGCCCACCACGGAATGGCGCGGTCGGCGACGAAGTAGTCCTTCGCGTCCTTCTGCTTCCGCCCGACGTACAGCCCGAGCGTGAGGGTGCCGGCGAGGTACGCGACGAGGACGACCGCGTCGATCGTGGTGAATCGGGTCATGCGGTTCCCCTATTCGACGACGTAGGCTTCCATGGCGAAGTACTCGGCGAGCCCCAGCTTGTCGAGCAGGTGCGCCGTGTCCTTGTTGCGCGCATCGACGCGCTGCCAGAACTCGCGGTCGTCCTGGCCGGGGAAGGGGGCCGAATCCTTCTGCGATTGATGCTTGAAGATCGCCTGGATCTTCAGGCGGAGTTCTTCCTGCGACATCGGCACGAGCCACGTTGCATCGGTGACATCCCACTCCTGCCACGCCCCGCGATACAGCCAGACTTCCGGATGGGGAAAGTCGATCTCGCGCAGCGCGAGGTCGATCGCCTCCTTGCACATCCGGTGCGTCCCATGCGGATCGGAGAGATCACCGGCTACGAAGATGATCTCGGGCTGGAACTCGTTGAGCAGATCGCGCACGATCGCCACGTCGGGGGGGCCGATGGGATCCTTCTTCACCTTGCCCGTCTGGTAGAAGGGCAGGTTGAGGAAGCGGGCGTTCTCCTTGGTGAGGCCCATCACCTCGATGCCGGCGACCGCCTCGCTCTCGCGAATGATCCGCTTGATGTCCTGGATCTCCGGGATGTCGACGTCGCCCGCCTCCTTGCTCTCGAGGAAGGCGTTGATGCGGTCGGCGAGCGCGTTGACCATCTTGTCGCCGATGCCGCTCTCCGTCGCGAGGCGACGCAGGAAATCGACGTAGCGGCGGACGTCGTGGTCGAAGACGGCGATGTTTCCGCTCGTCATGTACGCCACGAGCATCTGATTGCCGTTCTGCACGAACTTGCGGAGGATGCCTCCCATCGAGATGACGTCGTCATCCGGATGGGGCGAGAAGCAGATGGTGCGGCGATTCGTCGGCAGCTTGCTCTTGCCGCGGATCTTGGCACCCAACGCGTTGAACACTTCGCCGTTCACCGCGCCGGGCGATCCCCGCGCGGCGACGAGCGAGGACATGCCGTGCTCCGCGTAGTCGCGCTCCGTGAGCTTGAGGATCGCGCATCCCGTCTGCTGTGACAGCCACACGACGGCGCGCAGCATGAGGTCCGGCGTCCACTCGACCTCGTCGATCAGCCACGGGGTCGCGATGCGCGTGAGCGCCGCCCCCGCTGCCTTGTCCACGTAGAACGTCGTGTTCGGGTGGCGCTGGAGGAACGTCGCCGCGACCGACAGGCTGATCTCTCCCTCGACGGCGCGCCGCACGATCGCCGCCTTGTGCTCGCCGGTGGCGAGGATCGCGATCTCGCGCGCTTCCATGATCGTCGCCACGCCCATCGTCACCGCTTCCTTCGGCACGAACTCCTCGCCGAAGAAATCCGCCGCGGCATCCCGGCGCGTCACCGCGTCCAGGTGCACGAGGCGCGTCCGGCTGTCCACGCCGGAGCCCGGCTCGTTGAAGCCGATGTGACCGGTCTTGCCGACGCCGAGGATCTGGAAGTCGATGCCGCCGAGCTGCCGGATCTTCTGCTCGTAGGCAGCGCACATCGCCTCGACCTCGTCGCGCGGCACGTCGCCGCGCGGGAGGTTCACGTTGTCCGGCTTGATGTCCACCGACGAGAAGAGATTCTCCCACATGAAGCGGTGGTACGAATGGATGGTGTCGGGCGCCATCGGGTAGTACTCGTCGAGATTGAACGTCGCGACGTTCGCAAAGCTCAACCCTTCCTCCCGGTGCATCCGGATCAGCTCGCGGTACACCCCGATAGGTGTGGAGCCGGTGGCAAGCCCCAGCACGGCGGCGTGCCCAACGGCATTCCGCTCGCGGATGATCGTGGCGATGCGCGCCGCGACGAGCCGCGCGAGATCCTCGTGCTCCTCGACGACGATGGTGCGAAGGCGCTCACGCCCAGTGGCGAGGGGTGTCGCGGGGTGGACACGCGAAGGCCCGCGGATCGCTGCGCGATCGCGGGCCTCGTGCCCGGCGCCGACGTCCCCAGGGGCGCCAGTGACCGGTCCGGTCATTTTCGGAAGTGGCTCAGGCGGAAAAGGAGCTGCCGCAACCGCAACCGCCGGTCGCGTTCGGGTTCTTGAACGTGAAACCGGAGCCCTGCATCGACGAGGTGTAGTCGATCACGACGCCGCCGATGTACTGGGCCGAGAAGGGATCGATGAAGACGCGGTATTCGCCCTGGTCGACGATCAGGTCGTCTTCCGCCGCGGCATCCTCGATCAGGAGGCCGTACTTGAAGCCGCTGCACCCACCGGGCTGCACGCTGACGCGCAGGCCGCCCACCTTGGGATCGACGCCTTCCTGGGACATGAACTTCTTGACCTCTTCGCCCGCGACGGGCGTGACGGTCATCATCACTTCGGGCTGATTGGTCGTGCTCACGAGACCTCCAGTGTGTGGCGCAGACCTCGTCGGCCGCGCGGTCATCCACTACCTAAGTATATACCCGCCAACGGGTCGAGGTTCAAGCGGAAATCGCGGCATCGAACGCCGGTGACCGGACTCCGATCACCGGGAAGTAGTACGGCAACACGATCCGCGGTTCCCGAGCGCCACTAGTCCGCCGCCACCGGCTTCACCACGTCCCGCTGTCCCCGTTCGCTGGCGTCTTCCTCCCGGAACGCCTTGGCGATCCAGCCGAACGCCAGTGCGGCGACGACGAGCATGATGATGCCGGCGACATACTCGCCGAAGACCAGCTTGCCGATGCCGAACAGGGTGGCGTAGACCGCGACGATGCCGGCGACCCAGTTGGTCCAGGCCAGGGCCCCGCCCGGAATCGACTCGTCGCCGTAGCCGAGCCGCTCCGACACGCGGCGCCACCCAGGGCCACCGGGCCGCACCTTCTGGTAGAACGCGTCGAGCTTGGTGTCCGGCTCCGGCCTGGTCAGGAACGTCACCGTGAGCCAGACCGCCGTGCTCACGACGACAGTGATGAGCATCACGTACGTCTGCACCAGCGGACTGCCCGCCGGCAGCGCGGCCTTCACGTAGTGCAGCGCGCCGACCGACACCACGAACGAGGCGATCATCGCGCTGATCTCGCTCCACGCGTTGATGCGCGACCAGTACCAGCGCAGGATGAGCACGAGGCCGGTGCCCGACCCGAGGGCGAGCAGCAGCTCCCATGCGCTGGCGATAGTATCGAGCTGCCAGGTCACGAAGATCGAGGCGAGGAACAGGAACACCGTGGCCCAGCGGGACACCGACACGTAGTGCTTCTCGACGGCGGTCTTGTTGACGAAGCGCTTGTAGAAGTCGTTCACGAGATACGAGGCGCCCCAGTTCAGCTGCGTCCCCACCGTGGACATGTACGCCGCGGCGAAGCCCGCCATCATGAAGCCGCGCCACGGGGTAGGCAGCAGGTCGACGTAGGCCTGCACGTAGGCCGCTTCGTGATCGTGCGACGGCCCGATGCCGGCGGGGTAGAGGATCACGGCCGCCAGGCCGGTGACGATCCAGGGCCAGGGACGGATGGCGTAGTGCGCAACGTTGAAGAAGAGCGTCGCGAGCACGCCGTCGCGCTCGGTCTTCGACGAGAAGATGCGCTGCGCGACGTAGCCGCCACCGCCCGGCTCCGCGCCCGGGTACCAGGCGGCCCACCACTGCACGGAGAGAAACACCGCGAGCGTGAGCAGCGGCATCCACGCGTAGCCGGTGATGCCCTGCGACGTCACATGCACTGGAAGCACGGAGATCGCGGCCTCCGAGCTGCCGTAGTGTGCCGCCAGGCCGGCCTTGAGCTTGTCCATGCCGCCAACGGCGCGCACGGCGTACACGGCGAGAATGATCACCGCGCTCATCTTGATCACGAACTGCACCAGGTCGGTCCACAGCACCGCCCACATGCCGGCACCGGTGGAGTAGGCCACCGTGATCACGAAGCAGATGCCGACGGCGAGCACCTCGCCCGAGATGGCGACGCCACCCAAGTGTACCTCGCGCAGGCCGAGCGAGATCGTGAGGATCTTGATCATCGCCTTGGTCACCCATCCCAGGATGATGAGGTTGATCGGGATGGCGAGGTACAGCGCGCGAAAGCCGCGCAGCGCAGCGGCCGGCTTTCCACTGTAGCGCAGCTCGGCGAACTCCACGTCGGTCATCACGCCGGCGCGTCGCCACAGTCGCGCGAAGAAGAACACGGTAAGCATCCCGCTCATCAGGAAGCTCCACCAGAGCCAGTTGCCCGCGACGCCGTTCGCGAACACGAGCCCGGTCACCACGAGCGGCGTATCGGCGGCGAACGTGGTCGCCACCATGCTCGCGCCGGCGAGCCACCAGCTCACGTTGCGCCCGGAGAGGAAATATTCCTCGATGCTTTCGCCACCCTTCTTGGTGAACACGAGGCCGATGCCCATCGACAACGCGAAATACGCGAAGACGATGGCCCAGTCGATGGCGGAGAGATTCATTGACGCGGAGCGGAGAGAGGAGAGGCCGATGCCGCACGGGCCTCGATGGCTTTCACGGTCGCCGGAAACAGCGCGCGCATGGCGGCGTCGGCCACGGCCACACGCACTGGTCCGATCCTGCTGTGCTCGCGCGTGGGGTTCACGCGGTTCGTGAGGAGCATGACGTAGAGATCGTGCTGGGGAGCGATCCAGAGCGAGGTGCCGGTGTAGCCGGTATGTCCGAAGGCGGGCCGCATCATGTAGTGACCGCCCGAGCTGTTCTCCGACGGCGTGTCCCACCCGAGCGCGCGGCTCGAGAAGGTGGAATCCCATACCGTCGTGAATTGCCGGATGGTCGCGGCGCTGGCCAGCCTGGCCCCGTCGAGCGCCCCGCCGTTGAGATAGACGCGCGCCAGGCGGTCGAGGTCATGCGCGGTGCTGAACAGCCCCGCGTGGCCCGACACGCCGCCGAGGGCGGCCGCGTTCTCGTCGTGCACCTCGCCCCGCAGATGCCGGCCCCGCCACGGATCCTGCTCGGTCGGCGCGATGCGCGGCAGGAGCGCCGCCGGCGGGCGATAGCGCGTCTCCGCCATGCCGAGCGGCTCGAAGACGTGGCGTGCGAGGTACGCGTCGAGCGCCTCGCCGCTCACCCGCTCCACGATCTTGCCCAGGAGGATCGCTCCGATGTCGCTGTATACCATCCGTACGCCCGGCAGGGTATCGAGTGGCGTGAGGAAGAACAGGTGGAGCGTCGAGTCGGGTGACACGTTCAGCTTGAAATACTGCTTGAAGGCGGGAAGCCCGGACTGATGGGTGATCAAGTGGCGCACCATCACCAGCTCCTTGTGCGGTCCTGTCCACTCGGGCAGGTACCGTTGCACCTTCGCGTCGAGATCGACCTTGCCGGCCTCCACGAGCTGCATCATCGCCGACGTCATCCCCACGACTTTCGTCAGCGACGCGAGATCCCACAGCGTGGTGGCGTCGGGCACGGGAGACGGCGCCCAGTCGAGGTGTCCCGCGACGACGGTCGTCAGCGGCCCGTCGTGGTTGCCGATCACGGCGATGGCGCCCGGGAAGGCGCTGTCGGCGACGGCACGATCGAGGATCGCCTGGAGGGTGTCCCGCAGTGCGCGCGGCGCGCCGATCGCGCGGGCTGGCTCATTCGCCGGCGGCAGGGCAGTTTGCAGCTCGCCGGTGCGCGGTGT
>JBBQDE010000142.1:0-6923 GCA_038319425.1 Gemmatimonadales bacterium | reverse complement strand
GGCGGCAACGGCGAGGCCCGCAGCTGCCAGCCACGTGTCGAGGCGCGCGCGCGGCGGCGCCGTGTTGACGGTGGAGAGTCGATCGGTCATTCGTCGAGCGTGTAGGGAAAGGCGAGTGCGCAGGCGACCATGAAGACGAGGTCGAAGCCGAGCAGGATGCGGAGCCACGGCCATGCTTCCGATGCCGGCCGCCCAGCGAGCAGCCGCGCCGTGGTCTGCGCGGCGGCCGTGACGATGGGAACAAAGAACGGCAGCGAGAGCATTGGCAACAGCAGTTCCGCCAGCCGCGTGTTCACGGCCATCGCGCTGAAGAGGGTGCCCACCGCCACGATGCCCACCGCGGCGAGCAGCGCGATACCGGCCAGCGGCAGCCACACGCGCCCGAGCGGGACGTTGTAGAAGAGCGCCAGCGCCGGCAGCGTGATCGCCTGGATGCCGGCGACGAACAGGAAGTTGGCGATCGCCTTGCCGGCATAGATGGCCTCCCGGTCCACGGGTGCGGCGAGCAGCGCGTCCATCGCCCGGTCGGCCTGTTCCACGCCAAACGACCGCTGGAGGCCGAGCAGGCCGCTGAAGGTGAAGATCACCCACAGCACGCCGGGCGCGAGGTCGATGGCCGCCACGGCCGTCGCGTCCCACGCGAAGTAGAAGATGGTGAGACCAAGCAGCGCGAAGACGACGGCGGAGAAGAACGCCGTGCGCGTGCGAAACTCGATCGCGAGGTCCTTCCGTGCGACGAGCCAGGCGGCGGTCAACACGCCGGGTAGCCGAGGCGCCGTCACGGGTGCCACCGGTGTCATCGTCGACGCGTCGTCACGCATCCGACGTCACCAGCTCGCGGTAGGCGCGCGAGTATGACGCCTGGTCCAGCGCGCCGCGTGCCTCATGACGCACGAGTCGGCCGCGCCGCATGATGGCCGCGTGCGTGGCGAGCGCGAGCCCTTCGCCCAGGTTGTGGGTGACGAGCAGGAGCGCCGCCCCGTTGTCGCGACGCTCGGCAAGCGCTGCGGTCAGCGCGGCGCTTCCCACTTCGTCGAGGCCCGTGTACGGCTCGTCGCAGAGCAGCAACCGCGGCGCGTGCACGATGGCCCGCGCGATGGACACCCGCTGCTGGAGGCCTCGGCTGAGCGAGCGGACCGGCGTGTCGGCGCGGTCGGCGACGCGCATCTGGACCAGGGCGCGCCGGGCCGCCGCCGGAGCGTCCGCGACGCCGTACATCCGCGCCGCGAACTCCACGTTCTCGAGAGCCGTGAGCGCGCCGTACAGCATGCTCGCGTGGGACACCAGGCCGACCTGCGCGCGCGCCGTGCGCCCCGCCCGCAGCGATACGCCGCCGACGCGGCAGCGGCCCGCGCTCGGCGCCAGCAGGCCGGCCAGCAGTCGGAGCAGCGTCGTCTTGCCGGCGCCGTTCGGCCCGAACAGCGCGAGGCATTCGCCGGCCATCACGGTGAAGTCCACACCGTCCACCGCACGCCGGCCGCCGAACGCGCGCGCCAACCCCTCCGCCTCGACGACGGGGGCGCTCGCGGTGGCGGTGTGCTGGTGGGCGGCGGGCATGCGGAGAAGATACGTCGCCGCACGGGGCGGCGGCGTGCGGCGGGGCGTGCGGCGGGGCCACGTGTGGCGTGACGCGGGGAACCGGAACTAATTGATGGCTTGATCACGGCGGGAGAGCGTGAAGGCGTCGCGCCGCCCGTCGCACGCCGTCGCCAACCAAACCACACGACACCGAATTCATCGCCGCACGCCGCACGCGCCCCCGGTGCACTTGACCCTACTTCGCCCCTTCCCCCAGGTACGCCGCCCGCACGCGGGGATCGTCCCGCAGCGACTTCGCCGGTCCTTCCAGCTCGATCTTCCCGTGCTCGATCACGTAGGCATAGTCGGCCAGGTCGAGCGCGCGATACGCGAGCTGCTCCACGAGCAGCATCGTGAGGCCGCGCCGCTTGAGGTCTACCAGGCGGCGGAACACCTCGTCGATCACGATCGGTGCGAGTCCCATCGACGGCTCGTCGAGCAACACCAGTTTGGGCTTCAGCATCAGCGCCCGTCCGATCGCCAGCATCTGCTGCTCGCCGCCCGACATCGTCCCCGCGAGCTGCGCCCGCCGCTCCGCAAGGCGCGGGAACATCGCGTAGACCTCGGCCATCGATCCGTCGATCGCCGCGCGCCCCTCGCCACGCCGCGTGAAGGCGCCCAGGTGCAGGTTGTCTTCCACGCTCTGATCTGGAAACACGTGCCGCCCTTCGGGCACGTGCGCGATGCCCAGCCGCGCGATCTCGTGCGCGGCGCGGCCGGTGAGCGGCTTGCCGTCCATCGTGACCGTGCCGGACGTCGGACGCAGCAGTCCCGACACGGTGCGCAGCGTCGTCGTCTTGCCGGCGCCGTTCGATCCGATGACGCACACCACCTGACCCTGGGGCACCTTGAGCGTTACGCCGCGCAACGCCTGGATCGCCCCGTAGTGGACGACGAGATCGGAGATCTCAAGCACGGTCGCCCCCCTGGGTGGTCGCGTCGAGCGGCTCCTCCGTGCCGAGGTACGCGCGAATCACCCGCTCATCGCGCTGCACCTCCGCTGGCGTCCCCTCGGCGATCTGCTGGCCAAAGTCCAGGACCGTGACCCGGTCCGACACCGCCATCACGAAGTCCATGTGGTGCTCGATGAGCAGCACCGCGATGCCCGCGTCGCGCATCACCTCCACCAGGTGCTGCAGCTCGTCGATCTCGCCGGATGTCAGGCCCGCCGCCGGCTCGTCGAGCAGGACGAGCCGCGGGTCCTGCGCAAGCGCCCGGGCGATCTCGAGGCGGCGCTGCTGGCCGTAGGCGATCGAGTCGGCGCGATGATCCGCAATCGCGCCAAGGTCCACCAGGTCGAGTAGCGCGCGTGCGCGCGCGACCGCGCGCGCCTCCTCGCGGCGCGCGCCCGGCGTGTGCAGCACGATGCCGAGGAGCCCCACCCTGAACGTGTGGTGCAGGCCGACGAGCACGTTCTCGAGGATGCTCATCTCGCCGAACAGCGCCGGATTCTGAAAGGTGCGCGCGATGCCCGCCTGCGACACGTCGTTGGGCTTCGCCCGGTCGAGGATGTGACCGGCGAACTTCACGTGTCCCGACGTGGGCCGGTACACCCCCGACAGGAGGTTCACCGTCGTGCTCTTCCCCGAGCCGTTCGGCCCGATCAGCGCGCGCACCTCGCCGCGTCGCAGCGAGAGCCGGAGCTTGTTCACCGCCACCAAGCCGCCGAAGGCGATCGTCAGCTCCTCCGTCTCGAGCAGCGCCTCGTCGCCTGCGCCCGCCGTCGGGGGCACGATCGCCGGCGGGCCGCCGCGTGCCTCGCCCGATCCGGCGCGCGCGCGATCGACGACCGGGGGCACCGCGCCGCTGCGCCGCGCCATCGCCGCCGTGGCGATGCGCCAGAGACTCACCAGTCCACCCGGCAACAGGTAGAGCGTGGCCAGCAGCAGCAGGCCGAACACGAGCAGCTGGTAGTCGGCGAACCGGTTGAACACGTCCGGAAGCACCACGACCAGCACTGCGCCGATGACGTTGCCGGCGATGGAGCGCAGCCCGCCGAAGATGAGCGCGATGAGAAAGAGGATCGACAGCTGGAGCGAGAACGTCGTGGGCCCGACGTACTTGTCGATGTGCACGAAGAGGGCGCCGGCGAGCCCCGCGAACGCGGCGCTCAACACGAACGCGCTCACCTTGTAGCGATACCGGTTCACGCCGGAGCACTCGGCCGCGATCGAGTTGGCCTTGAGCGCGAGGAAGGCCCGCCCCCAGTAGCTGCGTACCACGCGGTGCGCGGCGATGAGCGCGAGCACCATGGCCGGATACGCGAGGTAGAAGAGATGATTCCCCTCGAAGTCCAGCCCCCCCGGCAGCCGCAGCACGGGAATGCTCTGGATGCCCTGCGATCCTTCGGTGAGCCAGACCGACTCATTGATGAAGGTCTGGATGATCATGCCGAATGCGATCGTCGTGACGGCGAGATACGGCCCCTGCAGCCGCAGCGACGGGATGCCGAGTCCCACGCCCACGAGCGCGGTGAGCGCGACGGCAAGCGGCAGGGCGATCCAGTAGCTCAGCCCCAGCTTCGTCATCAGGATCGCCGCCGTGTACGCCCCGACGGCGAACAGCCCCGCGTGCCCCACACTGACGTCGCCGTTGTACCCGACCACGAGGTCGAGCCCCGCCACGACGATCGCGTACACGCACGCCTTCACCAGCACCGAGTGCACGATGTACTCGTTGCTGGTGATCAGCGGCACGAGCAGCGGGAGCAGGAGCAGCGCCCACCGCAGTCGGCGGAGGATCACCATGCTAGACCTTCCTCACGGTCCGCTTGCCGAACAGCCCGGACGGCTTGACGAGCAGGATGAGGATGAGCAGCACGAATCCCGGCGTGTCCTTGAAGCCGGTGGAGATGTAGCGCGCGGTGAACTGCTCGGTGAGGCCGAGCAGCAGCCCGCCCACCACACCGCCCACGCCGGACTGCAGCCCGCCGATGATCGCGACGGCGTAGGCCTTCGTCCCGAGCAGCGTGCCCATGGTGGGACTCACGAGCGTCAGCGGTGCCACCAGCACCCCTGCCACAGCCGCGAGCACCGAGCTGATGACGAACGACAGCGTCATCACCCGCCCGACGTTGATACCCATCAGCGCGGCGGCATCCTTGTCCGCCGCCACCGCGGTGATCGCCTTGCCATAGGCGGACCGCCGCCGGAACAGCTCCAGCGCGCCCATGATGAGCGCGGCGACGACGATGACGAGAATCTCCTGCGGCAGGATGCGCACGCCGCCGACGATCAACGGATCGCTGCCGAACGGCGCCGGAAAGGGCAGGTCGTCCGTCCCCCAGATTCGCTCGGCGGCGTTGCGGAGGATGATCCCGAGGGCCACGGTGGCGAGGATCCACGTTGCCGTACTTCCCGTGCGCAGCGCGCGGCGGATCGCCGCGTACTCGAGCAGCAGACCGAGGAAGACGCCGGCGATCGCGGCGCCCACCGTGGCACCGAGATACGGCAGGTGCAGCTTCGTCTCCATGGCGAGGCCGACGAGCGCCCCCACCATGAGGAATTCTCCCTGCGCGAAGTTGATCGTCCGCGAGGTGGAGAACGTCACGCTGTAGCCGAAGGCCAGCAGCGCGTAGATCATCCCGAGCGCGACCCCGCTCAGTATGAGTTGGGCGAGGTCGCTCACGGGTGCCGACTCCTCAAGGCTTGGCGGCGGGAGGAGTGACCTTGCCGCCCTGCACCACGCCCATCACCACCTGCTCCTTATGGATGGCTTCGTGGTCGGTCGCACTGTAGGGCTTGTTGAAGGTGGCGATCGCCCCGTCGTACGGCGCGGTGAGGTTCTCGAGCGCCGCCTTCACCTTGGGCCCGTCCGTGCTGCCCGCCTGGGCGATCGCGTTCGCCAGCAGGTGCATCGAGTCGTAGCCCTGGGCCGCCGACACGGCCGACGGGATGCGATCGGCGCTGTACTTCTTCTTGTACGCGTCGATGAACGCCGTCGCCTGCGGCCGCGTCGCTCCGTCCTGGATGAACGTCTGCGGCATCTGCACGCCGTTGCCGTTCGCCGCCGCGGCGTCGATGAAGTTCGACATCGAGGCCGTCCAGCTCGCGATCATCGGCACCTTCCATCCGAGCTTGTTCATGCCGTTCGCGATCTGCGCCAGCTCGGGGCCGATGCCGTAGGTGAGCACCGCCTGCGCGCCCGCCTTGCGCGCCTCCTGCAGCTGTGGCGTCATGTCGGTGTCCTTGATCTTGAACTTCCCGACGGACACCGCCGTGATCCCCCGCTTGGTCGCCGCGTCCGTCATCTTCTTGCAGCCGTTCTGTCCGTAATTGGTCTCGTCGCACAGGAACGCCACCTTCTTCAGCCCCAGCTTGTCCACCGCCTCGCCGACGATCATCTCGGCCTGGATGTCGTCGCTCGCGGCGATCCGGAAGACGTAGTTGTCCGGGTTGTCCTTGAACAGCTCGTTCACCGGCGCGCCGGCCGACACGTTGATGAGCAGGGGGATCTTCGCCTGCATGGGGTACTTGTAGCTGGCCAGCGCGACGCCGGTGTTGATCGGTCCCAGCACCGCGACGACCTTCTCGTTGCTCACGAGATCCTGCATCACCTGGGCACCGCGCTCCGGCGTCGCCTGGTCGTCGCGCTCGACGAGCTCGATCTTCTTGCCCAGCACGCCGCCCTTCGCGTTGATCTCCTCGGCGGCGAGTCGGGCGCCGTCACGCATGGACGCGCCCATCGGCGACGAACCGCCGGTGAAGGGGCCGTACACGCCCACCTTGATGGCGTCGCTCGCACCGCCGCTCGCGGCGTCCTTCGATCCGGAGCAGGCGGCCGCGCCGAGGGCGGCGGCGGCCAGCATCATCACCTGCCTTCCCTGCCGAAACACTCGCTGCATTCCCGTGCCTCCTGGTGGGCCGGCGCGTGCGCGCCGGCGAGTCACGACGCGGGCCCCGCAGCGCCTGGTGCGATGCGGGGCCCCAGTCACCGGTCAGTAGTAGAAGCCCTGCAGCTGGAAGGTGAAGCCGTTCTGGATGAGCGTGGGCAGCGGTGTGAGCTGGCTCAGGGTGCCGCGCGTGTAGGCGGCCTTGAGGTTCAGGTTGTGCCCCATCACGTAGTACGTCCCGCCGATCTGGAAGCGGTGCTCGTCCTGGCTGGCGGCCGTGGTCGCGAAGGCATCGTTCACGTTGCGCGACTCGAACTTCGCGAACGGCGAGAACTTCGCATCAGTGAAATGGTACGCCCCCTCCACCTCGATGGTGTTCTGCCTCGGCAGCGCCGCGAAGAAGCTTCCGCCGTCGTAGTGGATGTAGTTCGCCTGCGCCGTCATGCCGTTCACGCCGAATGGATACGACAGGAACACATCGGCCGCCCACGCCTTGTAGTTGCTCTGCCCGTCC
>JBBQDE010000141.1:0-6975 GCA_038319425.1 Gemmatimonadales bacterium | reverse complement strand
CGCCAGCCCGTCGATCCCGTCGCGCAGGGAGTCCGTGATGGCGACCAGTCGCAGCGCGTCGGCGTCGAACACTACGCCGCGCGCTTCCGCGCCTTCACCGTCGGCTTCGCTGGCGGCTTCGCTGACGTCTTCGCTTTCGGCCTCGCCGCGGCCGCCTTCGTGGCGACCATCGTGGTCGTCGGCTTCGCGGTCGGAGACTTGGCGGTCGGAGACTTCGATGTCGCCGCTGCCGCTGCCGCCACGACCGTGGGCAGCACGTTGGCCGGCACCATCGTGCGCATGGTGTCCCGCCGAAGCGCCGCCACCGAATCCCACTCGCGGCGCGCGCGCTTCACCGCCACGCTGTGCTTGTCGAAGGTGGTGGTGAACTCGTGATGTCCGTCCGGATACGCCACGAAGAAGCGATACGGTACCGTCGCCGGAAACAGGGCCGCCACGATCGCCGGCTTTCCCGGCGACGCGATCGGACCCGGAGGAAGCCCCGCGTATCGATAGGTGTTGTACGGCGAGTCGATCTCGAGGTGCTTGTACAGCACCCGCGTGACATGCTGGCCGAGCGCGTACTGCACGGTTGGATCGGCCTGGAGACGCATGCCCGTCTTCAGCCGGTTCAGGTACACTGCGGCGATGACCGGGCGCTCCTCCGGGCGGCGCGCTTCCTTCTCGACGATGGCCGCGAGCGACATGACGTCGTTGCGAGTCATCGCCTGCTTCTGGAGCTGCTGGCCCCATTCGGGTTGCCACGCCTTCTGGAATCGCGCCACCATGACGTTCACCGCCTGCCGCGCTGTCGTTCCTTCGGGAAAAACGTAGGTGTCGGGAAAGAGGTAGCCTTCCAGCGTGGCGGTGGGCACGTCGAGCGCGCGGAGCAGCGCCGTGTCGCGCACGGCGGCCTGCACCGAATCGACCGGCACGCTCAGGACTCGCGCAAGCTGCGGCACGATCTGGCTCAGCGACCACCCTTCAGGAATCGTGATGCCGTGCTCGAGTCCCTTGCCACCGCGCAGGTCGGCAAGCACGTCGCTCCACGAGACGCCGCGCTCGAACACGTAGGTGCCGGCGCGGATCGACCGATCGCCCTTCCGGAGGGACGCATACACGCGGAATGCCGTCGCGTTCTGGATGACGCCCGCCTTGGCGAGCGAGTCGGCGGCGACGCGCAGCGAGGCGCCGCGCGGCACCACGACGCGGACTTCGCCGGTGCCGCCACCACGACACCCGGCCGCGAGCAGCACTGCCGCTGCGGTCGCGACGGATCGCCGGATGCATCTACGCGGGAGGAGGCGCATCATCGGTTGGAGGTGACGGATCGGGATCCACGGTGGGCAAGCTCTGCATGCGAAGGGCCTGTTGCAGCAGCACCGTGGCCGCGAGGGCGTCCACGTCGCCCTTCCGGCCGCGGGTGCTGCCACCCATGTCGCGCACCGCGCGTAGCGCGGCCGCGGTCGTGAACCGCTCGTCGAGGAGGGAAACGGGAAGGGCGGTGCGACGCGCCAGCTCTGCCGCGACGCGCCGGCATTCGGTCGATCGCACCGTCTCGTCACCCTCACCGTCGAGTGGCAATCCCATGACGATTCCGCGCGCCTCGAGTGACACGGTCCGCCGCACCAGTTCGGCGATCGGGGCTCGCTTCCCCGCGCGCCGCTCGATGACGCCCGCCGGGCTGGCGATCGTCCCGGTGGGATCGCTGAGCGCGAGGCCGATGCGGCGCTCCCCCCAGTCGACCGCCATCCAGCGGCCGCGGTCGGCCGGCATCATGGTGATCCTCGTCACCCCTCGCGCATCTGCACGAAGAATTCGCGGTTGTTCCTCGACCGCGACATCTGCTTGAGCAGGAACTCGATCGCTTCCGCTTCCGGCATGTCGGCCAGGAAGGTGCGCAGCAGCGTCACGCGGTTCAGCTCTTCGGGGCTGAACAGCAGCTCTTCCTTGCGGGTCCCCGAGCGATTGATGTCGATCGCCGGGTAGATGCGCTTCTCGGCGATCTCGCGCGCGAGAACGAGCTCCATGTTTCCCGTGCCCTTGAACTCCTCGAAGATCATCTCGTCGGCGCGCGAACCCGTCTCGATGAGGGCGGTGGCGATGATCGTCAGCGAGCCGCCGTCCTTCACGTTGCGCGCGGCGCCGAAGAATTTCTTCGGTTTCTCCATTGCCTTCGCGTCCAGCCCGCCGGACATGATCGTCCCGCCGCTCGGAATCACGGTGTTGTGCGCGCGCGCCAGGCGGGTGATGGAATCCAGCAGGATCACCACGTCTCGTCCCGATTCGACCAGCCGCTTGGCTTTCTCGATCACCATGTCGGCGACCTGCACGTGCCGCGTGGCATCCTCGTCGAAGGTGGAGCTGATGACCTCTCCCTTCACCTCGCGCTGCATGTCGGTCACCTCCTCCGGCCGCTCGTCGATCAGGAGCACGATGAGCGTGACCTCGGGGTGATTCTCGGCGATCGCGTTCGCGATCTTCTGCAGCAGGATCGTCTTGCCGGCGCGCGGCGGCGCGACGATGAGGCCGCGCTGTCCCTTGCCGATGGGCGCGATCAGGTCCATCACGCGCATGCTGAGATCGCCGTCGCTGCTCTCGAGGCGCAGGCGGCCATCTGGGTATCGCGGCTGCAGGTTGTCGAACCCGGCGCGTGCCTTCGCCGCATCGGGCTCGCCGTCGTTCACGCGCTCCACCTTCAGCAGCGCGAGGTAGCGCTCCCACTCCTTCGGCGGGCGCACCTGGCCCGCCACGGTGTCGCCCGTCCGCAGGTCAAACCGCTTGATCTGCGACGGCGAGACGTAGATGTCGTCGGGGCTGTAGAGGTAGTTCCAATCCTGGCTGCGCAGGAAGCCGTAGCCTTCCGGCAGCACTTCGAGCACTCCTTCGCCGACCAGCGTTTCGGCCTGGTCGAGGAGCCGCTGCTCGATCCGGAAGATCAGGTCCTGTCGTCCGAGCGCGCCGTGCGAGAGGACGGCGAGCGTATCAGCCATGTCGTGCAGCTCTGGCATCGACTTCTGCTTGAGCTCAGCGATGTTCACGAGGGCGGTCGTGCACGGGAGGAGGGCACGGCGATCGGCTGGCGCGCGGCGGCGCGGCCTGGCGATCGGCGGGCGGCACTGGGCACTGTCGCGCGCCGGATCATCGGCGACTGCAAGGAGGTCCCGTGCGGCATTGGAAGGTTACGGGCGACCCGGAACAGGGTCAAGAGCGGCGCGGGCAATCAGAAGGAGACGGAGAGGTAGCGGCGGGGGTTCTTCTTGATGTCGGCGAACAGCCGCGTCATCTCGCTCTTCACCTGTCCGACCGCTGTCGCCAGCGCGCTGTCCTGCCGCGCGCGGCCGACGGTGCCGTTCGGGTCGTCGAGTCGGGCCTGCACCAGCGTGAGCTCGTCCCGAATGTCGCCCACCTCGGCCATGAGCGAGCTGTCACGCCGGAAGCGGCCGAGTGACGTGCCGCGCGACGACAGGAGCATGCGCACGGAGTCCGCGCGGGCCATTACTCGACTGGCGCGCTCGCCAAGTCCGCCATTCATGATCGGGCCGATTGATCCGCCACCGCTGGTGCCGCCAATCCGGTTCATGAGGCCAGTGGCAAGGATGCGCGCCTTCGTCAGCTCGCCCATGCCCGGGCCGTTCATCAGCGCGCCCATCGTGCCTTGCGACGTCTGGAGCTGGGCGCGAAGGACCTTCACGTTCGACATGATGACGGGAAATTCCCTGGCGGCGGCGCCGAACTGCGCCGTCGCGCCCTCGACGTCGGACTGCACCAGCGTCCGCACCGTGTCGCCCGGTTGCAGTGGCGCAGCGCGCATCGTGCCGGGTGAGAGATAGACGACGGGTGGACCGATGATGCTGCCGCCCGAGCGGATCTGCGCGACGGCGTCCCGATGAAGCGCGTGTCGATGCGTCTCCAGCACGTCCATCGAGATCTCGATGCGATTCGTCGAATCGGAGGTCTCGGGTGCGCGGAAGCGGATGTCGGTGATCTTGCCGATCTTCTGACCGCTCAGCCACACCTCGGATCCCTTGCTCACGCCGCGGGCCTCGCCCACCAGCGCGTACATGGGAAAGGTGTCACCATGCAGCGCGCCGACGCGCATGAACTTCAGGATCGCGACCGCAACCGCCACGATCGCGATGAATGCGAGGAGACCCCCGCGAACGTCAGACCAGGAGAGCCGGCGCGCCATGAGGCGTATGGAGGGGGGCGAGGACCTGGGAGGGCAAGAGTCGGCGGGTGCTGCGGCCGAGTTGAGCAAGGCGTGGACCACAGGCACGGTCGCTACGGCCACGCGCCTGACCGTTGATGGCCGAGGCGCGCTCGGCCCTCGAATCGGGATCAATGCGCGCGGCGGGATTCGAACCCACGACCTCTTGCTCCGGAGGCAAGCGCTCTATCCAGCTGAGCTACGCACGCAGACTTGCTGGGACCGCGGCGGCGCAACCGTCGCACGAACACCAGACGAACCGTAAGTTTAACCCCGCCGCCGGTTGCTCACAAGCAACGCGCTCTACTCGACGCGTCCTCCTCGCATCGCCGATGCTGCTTCGCCGACTCTATCACGATCGCCTCGCCCAGGCGGGCTACCTCGTGGCGTGCCAATCCACGAAGGAGGGGATCGTCGTGGACCCGCTCCGGGACCCCGCGCCATATCTGGAGGCGGCGCGCCAGGAAGGCGTGACCATCACGGCGGTGACCGAACCCCCCCTTCACGCTGATTTTCTGTCCGGAGCCGCCGGCTTGGCGCAGGCCGCGCACGCGCCAGTGCTGCTGTCGGGCGAGGGCAGCGGTCCGGCCGGATACCGCCACGCGGCGTTCGCGAACGCCCGCTGGCTCCGAAACGGCGATCGCCTCCAACTCGGCAAGGTCGGGATCGACGTGCTGCACGTGCCCGGACACACGCCGGAGCATCTCGCCTTCCTCGTCACCGACACCGCAGCGGACGACGCGCCGATGGGCATGCTGTCCGGCGACTTCCTCTTCGTCGGCGACGTTGGACGCCCCGACCTGCTCGAGCGCGCGGCGGGGATGCAGGGAACGATGGCGGAATCCGCGCGCCAGTTGTTCGCGTCGCTCGGGCGACCCGATCGCCGTGCACTGCCTGGGCGGGTCGCGCAGCGCGGTGGCGGCCAGCGTGCTGCGCTCGGCCGGATTCGCCGATGTGGTGAACGTGGATGGCGGCTACTCCCCCTGGCTGCGCGCCGGCAATTCGGCCATGACAGGCGCCTGAGTTCCTGATGACATCGCGCCGACTGGTGCTCGTGGGCGTGGAGCTCGCGCACGTTCACGTGCTGCGCCAGCTCGCGCGCCGACCCGTCGCCGATGTGGAGGTGGTGCTCATCGCGCCCGGCGATTTCCACTATCCGCCGATGATTCCCGGCTACCTCCAGGGACAGTACGAGGAGACGGAGCTGCGAATCGAGATCTCGGCGCTTGCCCACGCGGCCGGAGCCCGGCTCGTGCGAGCAGCCGCTGACCGCATCGATGCTGAAGCGCGCGTCGTGATCGCGAGCGGCGAGTCGATCCACTTCGACATCTGCTCGATCGACGTTGGCGCGGATGCCGCTGGCGCGGAGGTGCCCGGCGTCGCACGACATGCGATCGCGCTTCGGCCCACGTCCCGCGCCGTGGAACTGCGCGCACGACTGCTCGCCTTGATGGCTGGCGAGCGCCCGCTCGCCGTTGTCGTGGTGGGCGGTGGCGCCGCAGGTGTGGAGCTGGCGCTCGCCATCCGGCAGCGAGTACTCGCGTCGCCCGGCGGAGGGAGCGTCGCGCTAGTGGAGAAAGACACCACGCCGCTCCCCCGCTTCGATCCGCCGATGCAGCGCCTCGCGACCGAGGTGCTGCTCGCTCGCGGCGTGTCGCTCGCGCTGGGCGGGCGAGTCACGGCCGTGACCGATTCGATGGTCACGCTGCACAACGGGGCCTCGCTGCCCGCCGATCTGGTGGTCTGGAGCGGCGGCACCGCGGCACCAGCCCTCAGTCCGGGGAGCGGTCTGGCGCATGATGCGGCCGGCTATCTGCTCGTCGATCGCTCGTTGCGCGCCGTCGACGGGGCGCCGGTGTGGGGCGCCGGCGGATGCGTGGCCCTCCGGGACTTCCCCGGGCTTGAGACGGGCGGCGTCTATGCCGTGCGCGAAGGGCCGGCGCTCGACCGCAGCCTGCGCGCCGCGCTCGGACAGGGTCGGCCGGCACGATACCGCCCGCAGCGAACCTCCATCGTGCTGCTCAACACCGGCGGCGGTTGGGCGCTCATGCGGTGGAAGGGGATGCATCGGCACTCGCGCTGGGCCTGGCGGCTGAAGGACATGATCGATCGCCGCTTCGTGCGCCGTCACAGGAAAAGTGACGAAAAGGCGCACGCGTCGAGTTGATGAGGGTAGCATGATAGACTCGAGCGATCGCGCCATCATCCAGCAGGTCCTCTCCGGCGACGTCGAGGCGTATGCGCGCCTCGTCGACCGCCACTACCCCCGCTGCGCGCGCATCGCGGTGCGCATCCTCGGTAATCGCGAAGACGCGGAAGAAGCAATCCAGGATGCATTCCTCCGCGCCTTCCGCGCGCTGGGCGACTATGAGGATCGCGAGCGGTTTTCCGCCTGGCTGGTGCGCATCCTCGTCAATCAGTGTCGCACCAGGCTTGCGAGCGCACGCCGTCGTGAAGCCATGTTTCTCGACGTCGCCCCTCGGGAGCTCGATCTCGCCATCGACGGCGCATCACCCGCCGGTGCGTGGCCCGACCTCGAGCACGCCCTGGCGCGGCTTCCAGACGACCAGCGCGAGGCGCTCGTGCTGAAGTATGCCGACGACATGACGTACGCCGAGATGGCCAGAGTCACCGGCGCCGGAGAATCGGCGCTCAAGATGCGGGTCCAGCGCGCATTCGCGCGGCTGCGTGCCCTGCTGCAGGAGGTACCGAGTGTCTGACGTCGAGTTCGAGCGCCGGCTCCGGGCCGCGCTGCACGCCGATGTGCCGGTGGATGCCCGCGCGAA
>JBBQDE010000140.1:0-6984 GCA_038319425.1 Gemmatimonadales bacterium | reverse complement strand
GAGACGTCGCGGCCGTTCACCTCCATCGTGCCCGCGTCGGCGGCGTACATCCCGCTCAGGATGCGCATGAGCGTGGACTTCCCGGCGCCGTTCTCTCCCACCAGCGCGTGGATCTCGCCGGTGGCCACTTCGAGGTCGGCGCCGCGGTTGGCCAGCACCGGCCCGAAGGATTTCACGATGCCGGTAAGCTGAATGGCCCTCGGTGTGTCAGCCATGCGTGTTCGCGTGGGCTGGCTCGCCGCGACGAAGGAGTGCAGGACCGCGATGGGTTTGCCGGCTGTACCGGGTACGAGGTACTGCCAGAGATCTCTTGGCACGGTCCGGAAAGACTCGATTCGCCATGATCAGCTACCGGGTGCTCGGGACATTGATCTTCCCGGCGATGATCTCCTGCTTCAGCGACTCGAGCTTCGCTCGAACGTCCGCCGGGATGAGCTTCTCGTTGTTCGCGTCGTACACGTAGCCCACGCCGTTCTCGGCCAGCCCGTACTGATACACGCCGCCATCGAAGCGGCGCTCCTTCACGCGGCGGATCGCGTCGAACACCGCGTTGTCCACCCCCTTCACCATCGACGTGAGCACGAAGCCCGGCGCTTCCTTGAACTGGTCGGCATCCACGCCGATCGCGAGCTTGCCTGTCTGCCGCGCCGCCTCGAACACGCCGAGCCCGGTGGAGCCGGAGGCGTGGAAGATCACGTTCACGCCCTGCTGATACTGGCTGAGCGCGAGCTCCTTCCCCTTGCCCGGGTTGCGGAACGCCTCGGGCGTCACGCCGGCGTACTGCGAGATCACCTCGCAGTCGGGGCACACCTTCTTCACGCCGGCCTTGTAGCCCATCTCGAACTTCTGGATGAGCGGAAAGTCCATCCCGCCCACGAAGCCGACCTTCTTCGACTTCCCCATCAGCGCGGCCAGCGCGCCGACGAGGAACGAGCCCTGCTCCTCACGGAACTTGAGCGCGGCGAGATTGGGCGGCGGCGGCAGCACCTTGCCGTCCTTGTCGGTGGCCAGCGAGTAGTCCACGCCGGCGAACTTCGTGTTCGGGTATTCCTTCGCGAGCTGGGTCAGGTCGTCGGTGAAGATGAAGCCGACGCCGATCACGAGGTCCATCCCTTCGGCCGCCAGCAGACGCAGCCCCGATTCGCGGTCCGACCCTTCGCCCGGCTCGATGAAGCGCACCCGCACGCCCAACTCCTTCTCGGCGCGCTCGGCGCCGAGGTAGGCGCCGTCGTTGAACGACTTGTCGCCGCGCCCGCCCAGGTCGAACACCACGCCAACGTCCACCGCATCGCCCGTGGGCGGGACGGCGGCGCCGGACGGATGCACGAAAAGGAGAGCCACGTGGACGGCAAGCAGCACGCCCACGAGGAGGAGCAGCTTCTTCATATGGGCGGAAAAGTCGTGTGCGGGGCAAACCGGGGCAAGGCGCGGCGCGATCGCTCGCTGACCCAGAACACTAGGACGTCGCCGTCGTCCTGTTGGCGCGCGGAAGCACGATCGTGAACCGGCTGCCTAGGTCCAACTCGCTCTCCACGGTGAGATCGCCTTCCATCGCTCGGGCGAGGTCGCGGCTGATCGCCAGTCCCAGTCCGATGCCGGTGTCGCGGCCGGCGAAGCCTTCCTTCACCTGCACGAACGGGTCGAAGATCGCATCGAGCTTCTCGGCGGGAATGCCGATGCCGGAATCGACCACCCGGATGTGGACCGTCGTCTCCGTCGCGCTGCAGCCGACCTCGATGCGCCCGCCACTCGGCGTGAACTTGACGGCGTTGGACAGCAGGTTGATGAGGATCTGCTGCAGCTTCTCCGCGTCGGCGCGGGCCACGAGGCCGTCGTCGTCGTCGCACACTTCGCAGATGAGACCGCGCTGGACGATGAGCGCATCGACGAGTGACACGGCGGACGAGATCGCGTCCGGCACGACGACGTCGGTGATGTCGTACGACACGCGACCGCTGCCGAGTTGCACGAAGTTGAGCAGGTCCGTGATGAGGCCGAGCAGGTGGCGCTGGTTGCTCCGAATGCGGCCGAGGTCGATCTCCTGGGCCGGGGTCACCGGGCCGCGCACGCCCAGGAGGATGAGGTCCACGTATCCGCCGATCGCGTTCAACGGCGTGCGCAGCTCGTGGCTCATCGTGCCCAGGAAGGTCGTCTTCGCGCGGCTCGCCGTCTCGGCCAGCGCCTTGAGGGAGAGTGCGTCGCCGTGCATCTTCGCGCTGTCGAGCGCGATGGCGCTGCGCACCGCGAGCTCTTGCGCGAGCGCGATGTCTTCCTCGGTGAAGTTGTCATCACGACCATCGCTCACGAAGGTGACGGCGCCCAGCAGCGTGCCGCGAACGACGAGCGGCACCGTCAGCAGCGCGCCGATGTCGATCGCCTGCAGGAACTTGAGCGCCTCCGGCCCGTGTGCGCCAGCGGCGAGCGCGGCGTCCACCTGTCCAGCCTCGATCAGCGTCGGCGCGTCGTGCCGCAGGGCCGCCGGCAGGCCGAACGGGTCGCTCGGCTCGGGCGACCACCGTCCTTCCAGCTCGCGCAGGGCCACCTGCTTCACCGCGTCCGGGTGCACGATGCGCAGGCGATGCATTGCGCCACGCGAATCGAACACGTCCACGATGCACCACGCGGCAAGGGACGGGAGTGCCAGCTGCGCCACGGCCCGCTGCGTCACGGCCACCTCGAGCGACTCGGCAAGCCGGCGACCCTCCGCGGCGAGGTAGGTTGCCCGCCGGCTCGACGCCTCCGCCTTCTCCGTCGCGTCCCGTTCCCGCAGCGCGCTCAGGAGCATCCGCTCCGCCACTTCGCGCTGCAGCGCGAGCGTGAGGTCGGCCTGCCTGGACTCCCAGAGCTCGATCACCAGACGCTCCGGCCGGTCGCTGGCGTCCAGTTGCGGCCACACCGTGCACCGCCACTGCTTCACGCCGTCGCCGTCATCGGCCATGGAGACATCGCGAGCGACGGCCCCGCTGCGGAACACGTGATCCAGCGTGGCCACGAGGCCGCTTGCGGGCCGACCGCGCACCGAACCGGCGATCGGCCGGCCAATATCCGCCGCCGTGACCCGCGTGAGCCGGCGGAACGACTGGTTCGCGAACTCCAGCGTGTGCCCTGCACCCCGCGTGACCGCGATCGCGGGGGGCCCGTGCTCCATGTACCGCTGGAACGAGCCCACCGCGCCCGGCTCGGTGCCGTCACGCGTGGACCGCCTCATCGGGCGGCGCTCCGTCGCTGCAGGCTAAACACAGGACAGCGCGACGGCGCGGTAGGTGGTGCCCCCCTTTCTGGTGAGGGCGGCATAACCCAGCGCCTCCAGCCGATCGAGCGCTGCCATCACGACCGGCGTCGCGACGCCCATCCGCGCGCTCAGCACCTCACTCGTCGCGCCGCCGAGCCTCAGCATCAGGGCGAGCACCGCCCCCTCCTGGTCGGTGAGCCCGCCATAGACCGGCCGTGCGAGCTCGGGTCGCAGCTCGGGGAGGCCGGTCAAGATGCCGTGGTAGTTCCGGAGCGGCTCGCCGATCACCGCGCCGTTCGCCGTGATCTCGAACGTCCTGAACTCATGACTGTGCTCGCTGCCGCGCATCTTGACCACCGCGAGCACGCGGCGCAGCTCGCCCCCGATCTCGACGAAGCGCTGGACGATGATATCATCGGTCACGAACGACACCCGCTCCGTCGTGAATCCCATGTCGGCGCGCGAGCCCGTGGTCTCGACCGTCATGAAGACGGTGACTCCGGTGGCCGTGAGCGCGCCCACGAGCCGGTACAGCGATTCGCGGAAGTCCTCGCGGAACGCCGGCGCGAGGGCGACCTCGAACCCCGAGAGGGAATCGATCACCACGCGCTGGGCGCCGATCTCCGCCACTCCCTCGAGAATCTCCGCCAGCGTCTCGTCCACCGACAGATCGAGCGGTCGCAGGTAGATGAGCTTGAGCCGCTGATCACGAATCATCTGATCGATGTCGCTGTTTCGTGCCCTGGCCCGGGCGAGATACGCCTCGGGATATTCCTCGAACACCACGATGATGCCGGGCTCCCGGTTCCGCAGCCCCTCGGCGACGAACTGCGTGGCAAACGTCGTTTTCCCGCTGCCCGCCGGGCCCGCGATGATGAGCGCGTCGCCCGACGGGATGCCGCCGCCCATGATGTCGTCCAGCCCGGGCACGCCGGTCAGGAGCCGTCGGAGCGACTGCTGCCGCCGCGCGAACTGCTGCTGTGGGATGCGCGGGAAGATCTGGAGCCCCCCGTCGGTCATGCGGAACGTGTGCAGCCCCGGCATCGGCGCGCGCCCGCGCGTCTTCATCACCTGGAGCTTGCGCACGACGGAGTTCCGGTCGGTCACCTGGGAGAGCCAGAATACGCCGTCCGCCACGGTGAACACCGGATTGCGCCGCTCCCGTTCGGCGTACTCACCGAGCAGGAACGAGGTCACCTCCCACGAGGCGAGGTGCAGCGCGAGGCGCTGCACGAACGAATCGATCGTCATCGCCGCCGTGGATCCCAGCTCGGGGTGCCGCTCGCCGATCGTGCGGAACGAGTCCACGACGATGATACCGGGCTTGGCGCGCTCCACCTCCGACACCATGCGATCCAGGACCAGCTGCAGGTCCTGCTCGAGCACCTCCTCGCTCAGGTTGAGGTACTGCACGGCCGAGCCCACCAGCTTGGTGTCGAAGAAGCTGAACTCCTTCTGATAGCGGAGCATCTTGATCGTCGGCTCGCCCAGCACGGTGAAGTACAGCGCCGGCCGGGCAACCGTGGCATTGGCGAACACGATCTGCTGCGCCATCGTCGTCTTGCCGGAGCCGGGACTGCCCGCGATGACGTTGAACGAGTACTCCGGCAAGCTGCCGCCGAGCACCGCATCGAGTCCGGGCACGCCGGATTTGATACCGCGGATCTGGGCAGGTCCCCTTGGAGGACTCTTCCTGGTCATGACCCCGTCCGTGACTCGAGGGTGCGACTGCGTCCGGCTGCGCCGTGTGGCGGATGCTCCATGCTCTTCTCCACGAGTGTCGAAACGATGTCGTCGCCGATCAGCCGGATGCACAGCGCGAGGATCGCCTCGAGCAGCGCGGTGAATGCCCTCGCGGTCGCCGCGGCGCCGAATCGATCGATGCTGTCTTCCATGCCGATCAGCGCTGGCCGGGCGGACGGGGAGAACCGGATCTCCTCCAGCGCCGGATGCGTGGGGCGCACCTCCACCATGGCCCGAAAGATCAGCGCCTCGTATCCCCTGGAGCCGACCCACCGAGAGAACTCCGCGGAGACGGCGTCACACGCATCGCGGCCAGCCGCGGCCGCCGCCTGCGCGCTGTCATCCGGCCCGCTCCATTGGGCGAGGAGCCGGCGCGTCAACTCCCCTTCGGTGGATCGACCTGGCGCCATGGCGGAAGCGAATTCCTTACGGGAGCTCTCGGCGTGCGCGAATCGGCGTCATCGCCTTCGCAAAAACGAAGCATCCGTCAGGATGCCACCGTAAGAGCACAGGAGCAAGAGCACGGCCACATCCTGTCAGCCAGTGATTAAAGTGTAATCATGTCCGACCGCATCCGCACCCGTTTCCTCGTCGTCGGCAGCGGTGTCGCCGGCCTGCACACGGCGTGGCGCGCGTCGCAGCACGGCGACGTCCTGCTGCTCACCAAGCGTTCACTCTTCGACAGCGCGACGGCCTACGCGCAGGGCGGAATCGCCGCGGCGCTCGGCGCGGGTGACTCGCCGAAGCTCCATCGCCAGGATACGCTCGCCGCTGGCGCGGCGCTGTGCGACGCGGCCGCGGTCCAGGTGCTGGTCGAGGAAGGACCGGCGCGGGTGCGCGAGCTCCAGACGGCCGGGGCCGAGTTCGATCTCGATCCCAGCGGCGAGCTGCTGCTTGGCCGCGAGGCCGCGCACTCCACGAACCGCATCGTGCACGCGCACGGCGACCAGACGGGCGCCGAGGTGGCGCGCACGCTCATCGCGCGTGTGCGAGCGAGCAAACGGGTCCGCGTCCTCGAGCGCGCGCGGGTGCTCGACCTGATCGTGGCGCGCGGCGAATGCATCGGCGTGCGTGCGAGCGTGGCCGGCAAGGCGGTGGAGATCGTCACCGACGCCACCGTGCTCGCCACCGGCGGCTGTGGCCAGGTGTACCGCTACACCACGAACCCGGTCGTGGCCACGGGCGACGGATTCGCCATCGCGCACCGGGCCAACGTCACCCTGGCCGACATGGAGTTCGTGCAGTTCCACCCCACCGCGCTCGACACGCCGGAGAATCCGCTGGCGCTCATCTCCGAGGCGGTGCGCGGCGAAGGCGCGATCCTGGTGAACGAGCGCGGCGAGCGATTCATGGTGAAGGTGCACGCCCTGGCCGAGCTGGCGCCGCGCGACGTGGTGGCGCGGGCGATCTTTCGCGAGCAGAAGAAGAGCGCCACCTACCTCGACGCGCGGAAGCTGGGACGCGGGTTCGCCAAGCGCTTTCCCGGCATCTTCGCGCTCTGCGGCGCGCGCGGCATCGACCCGCGGAAGGACCTCATTCCCGTCACGCCCGCAGCGCACTACATGATGGGCGGCGTGGTCACCGACCTGAATGGCCACTCGAGCATGAAGCGGCTGTACGCCGTGGGCGAGGTGGCGCGCACGGGTGTGCACGGCGCGAACCGACTCGCGTCGAACTCGTTGCTGGAAGGACTGGTGTTCGCCGAGCGCGTGGCTCGCGACCTCGCCAGCACCACGCCGCTCACGCGGCTGCCGGCGGCGAAGAGGTGGACGGTGCCTCCCTTCGCGGACCGGGGCGCGGCGCAGGTGGCCGCCGACCGCGTGCGCGAGTTGATGTGGCAGCACGCCGGCATCGCGCGCACCGCCAAGGGGCTGCGCACGGCCGTCGCCGAGCTGGCCGAGATCGAGGTACGACTTCCCACCGGCGCCACCGAGGAGCTCAATCTGGTGCAGACGGCGCGTCTCATCGTCGAGGCGGCGCTGCGGCGGAAGGAATCGCGCGGCGGCCAT
>JBBQDE010000139.1:0-7001 GCA_038319425.1 Gemmatimonadales bacterium | reverse complement strand
GCGCGTTCCATGATGACCGCGCTAAAGGAGTCCCGCCGGCGAAAGGAATGCCCGCCCCCGACCGCGCTGGCGGAGCCGAACTGTCACCTTCGCCCTTACCGGTAACTCTCCATCAGCGCCTGCAGCGCCTCCGCCCCCGGGCACAACGCCGCGTAGGGCAGGTCGACCAGCGGTGTCGACACGG
This sequence comes from Gemmatimonadales bacterium, assembly GCA_038319425.1. Taxonomy (GTDB): domain Bacteria; phylum Gemmatimonadota; class Gemmatimonadetes; order Gemmatimonadales; family Gemmatimonadaceae; genus AG11. The sequence continues at coordinate 6,817 of JBBQDE010000139.1, read as the reverse complement.
TCTTCGACAACGCGTGCATGTCCGAGCCACTCTCGTCGATGAACAGCAGTCCCGTCGCCACCTCGTGCCGCAGCTGGCACGCGCGCACGTGCGCGTACGCCGCGTCGCGATTCGTCGCATCGTAGCTGTCGTGCGTCGTCCGGAAGCGCACCGTGCTCCCGTCGTGCATCGTGACGGCTGTCACGGCCTCGGCCGACGCCGGCGCCGTGATCTCGCGGCGCAGCGGCACGAAATCGGCCGACGAGAGCTCCACCTCGTGCTCGCGGGTAAACTTGTAGCTCTTCGTCGAGCCCTCGTGATCGTTGAAGGTCACGCAGGGTGAGATGATGTCCACCAGCGCGAGCCCGTTGTGCGAGAGCCCGGCCTTGAGAATCGGGACGAGCTGCGCCTTGTCGCCCGAGAAGCCGCGCGCCACGAAGGTGGCGCCGAGCGTCAGCGCGAGGAGCACGGGGTCGATCGGCGGTTGCGCGTTCACCTGGCCCTTCTTCGACGTCGAGCCCACGTCGGCCGAGGCGGAGAACTGCCCCTTCGTGAGTCCGTACACGCCGTTGTTGTCGATCAGGTAGAGCATCCGCACGTTGCGGCGAATGACGTGGCAGAGCTGCCCCAGCCCGATCGACAGCGAGTCGCCGTCGCCGGAGATGCCGATGTACGTGAGATCGCGGTTCGCCGCGTTGGCGCCCGTGGTTACCGAGGGCATCCGCCCGTGCACGGAGTTGAACCCGTGCGACTGCTTCATGAAGTACGCGGTCGTCTTGGACGAGCAGCCGATCCCGCTCATCTTGGCGACGCGATGCGGAGGCAGCGAGAGCTCGAAGCAGGCCTGCACCAGCGCCGCCGTCACCGAGTCGTGCCCGCAGCCGGCGCACAGCGTGGACATTGCCCCTTCGTAGTCGCGCTGGGTGAAGCCGAGCGCGTTCTTCGCCAGCGCCGGATGCCGGATCGGGGGCTTCGCGATCGACGTCATGCCCGTGCCTCCTGCGGCACGCCGCGCGGCGGCGTCTTGAGCTTCGACAGCTGCGCCGTCACCGAGCTCACCACGCAGTACGCCGTGAGCGGCAGTCCGCCGTAATCGAGCACGGGGATCATCTCGTCGCGCGGCTTGCCGGTCTCGATCGCCAGCAGCGACCGGAGCTGCGCATCGCGGTTCTGCTCCACGATGAAGAGGATCGGGTGCGCGTCGAGGAATGGCCGCACGGTAGCGCCGAAGGGAAAGGCCCTGATGCGCATGTAGTCGACGTCCACACCGGCCTCGCGCAGATGATCAATTGCCTCGGTCACCGCGGCGTGACAGCCGCCCAGCGACACGATGCCGATTTGCGTCCCTCCTTCCGGCACGGCCTGGATCTCCGGCGCCGGCACCACGGTGGCGGCGCGCTGGAACTTGCGCGCCAGCCGGTCCACCACCTCCTGGTACGCGTCGGCATCTTCCGTGTACGCGCCGTGCTTGTCGTGCCCCGAGCCGCGCACGAAGTACGCGCCGTGGCCGTGCACCCCCGGCAGCGACCGCGCCGCGATGCCGTCGCCCTCCGCGTCGAGGTAGCGGGAGAACTTCTTCACCGACTCCAGCTCGGTGGCGGTAAGACACTTGCCGCGATCGGGCTTGAAGTTGTCGTCCCACTTCAGCCGCGGGCACATCCAGTCGTTCATCCCGATGTCGAGATCGCTCGCCACGAACACGGGGGTCTGGAAGCGGTCGGCGAGATCGAATGCCGTCACGCTCATGTAGAAGCACTCTTCCGGGTCGCGCGGGAAGAGCACGATGTGCTTCGTGTCGCCGTGCGACGCGTAGGCCATCGACAGCAGGTCGGCCTGTTGGGTGCGCGTCGGCATGCCGGTGGACGGGCCGCAGCGCTGGATGTCGTAGAAGACGGCCGGAATCTCGGTGTAGTACGCGAGCCCGATGAACTCCTGCATCAGCGAGATACCCGGACCGGCTGTGTTGGTGAAGGCGCGCGCGCCAGCCCACCCCGCGCCGATCGCGATTCCCGCCGCCGACAGCTCGTCCTCCGCCTGGATGATGCAGTACTTCGCCAGCCCGCTCTCCTTCTCCGTCCTGAACTTCCTGCAGAATGCCGAGAACGCCTCCATCAGCGACGTCGACGGCGTGATGGGATACCACGCACCGACCGTGGCGCCGGCGTACACGGCGCCGAGCGCGGCGGCGGCGTTGCCGTCGATGATGATCGAGTCGCCGGTGGCGTCCATCTTCTCGACGTGGAAGGGCAGGGGGCACGTGAAGTGCGCCGTGGCGTAGTCGAACCCCATCGTGACGGCGCGCCGGTTGGACTCGAGCAGCCCCTTCTTCTTCGAGAACTTCTCCACCAGCATCTGCTCGATCACGTCCATGTCGATGCGCAGGAACGCCGCCAGCGCGCCCGCGTACACGATGTTGCGGAGCAGGGTGCGATTGCGATCGCCCTCGAAGGCGTCCACGCACATCTTCCCGAACGGAATGCCGAGGATCGTGATCCCCTCGCGCACCAGCTCGGGCTCCAGCGGCCACGACGAGTCGTAGAGCAGATACCCGCCCTTCCGCACCGAGGCGACGTCCTTCGCGTAGGTGGCCGGATTGAGCGCCACCACGAGATCCACCTCGTGCGGACGCGCGGTGTAGCCGTCCTTGCTCACGCGAATCTCGTAGAAGGTGGGCAGCCCCTGGATGTTCGACGGGAAGATGTTCTTGCCCGTGACCGGGATACCCATGCGGAAGAGCGCCTGCATCAACAGCGTGTTGGCGCTGGCCGACCCCGTGCCGTTCACGGTCGCCATCTTGAAGGCGAAGTCGTTGACGCCGTTCATCGAATCGCCACCAGCGCCGGTCCTTCCGGCGCGAACGCGTACGGCAGCACCAGCTCGAACTTCTTCATGTCCCACGCGGCGGTCGGACACCGCTCGGCGCACAGCCCGCAGTGGAGGCAGATGTCCTCGTCCTTCACCATCACGCGCTGCGTCTGCGGCAGCGATTGGCTGACGTAGAGGTCCTGCGTTTGATTCTGCGCGGGGGCGGTGAGCCTGGCGCGCAGCTCGGCCTCGCTCGCCGGCGGCGCGGCAATCGTGAGGCAGCTCACGGGGCAGACGTCCACGCAGGCGTCGCACTCGATGCACAGCGTGTTCTCGAAGTGCGTCTCGATGTCGCAGTTCAGGCAGCGCTCCACCTCGGTGGCCGTCTGCTCCGGCGTGAAGCCCAGCTCCACTTCCACGCCGATGGCCGAGAAGCGCTCCACCAGCTCCGCATGCTTCATGGCGGCGCGCGGCGACGGATTGAAGTCGTTGGAGTACGCCCACGCGTGCAGCCCCATCTTCGTGCTCTCCAGATGCATCCCCTGCGGCGGGCGCTCTTCTACAGGAATGCCCTGACAGTGGTGGTGGATGGAGATCGCCGCCTGGTGGCCATGCTCCACCGCCCAGATGATGTTCTGCGGCCCCCACGCGGCGTCGCCGCCGAAGAACACCCCGCGCCGGCCCGACTCGAACGTCACCTTGTCGACGACGGGCATGCCGTGCGCGTCGAAGTCGATGCCGAGGTCGCGCTCGATCCAGGGGAAGGCGTTGTCCTGGCCAATCGCGAGGATCACCTCGTCGCAGGGGATGATGACCGTGTCGATCACCCGGCTCGTCTGCCGGCCGTTCACGTCGGACCAGGCGAGCCGCTCGAACTCCATGCCGGTGAGCGTGCCGTTCTCGACGACGAAGCGCTTCGGCGCGTGGTTCTCAACGATGACGATCCCCTCCTCGCCCGCATCTTCCAGCTCCCACGGCGACGCCTTGAAGTACTGGCGCGAGCGGCGGGCCACGACCTTCGTGTCGGTGCCGCCGAGCCGGCGCGAGGTGCGGCAGCAGTCCATGGCCGTGTTGCCAACGCCGATGATCAGCACACGCGGCGCGATCGTCTCGATGTGGCCGAAGTGGACGGAGCCGAGCCACTCGATGCCGATGTGGATGTGCTCACGCGCGCCGTCGTCCCAGCGGCCCGGGATGTCGAGCTCTTTCCCCTTGGGCGCACCGCTTCCCACGAACACGGCGTCGAACTGGTCGCTGTCGCCGAGCAGCGCGCGAAGGCTCGTGACGGGGGTGTCGTACTTCACGTCGACGCCCATGTCGATGATGTAGCCCGTCTCCTCGTCGAGCACACTCGCGGGGAGGCGGAAGGCGGGGATGTTGAACCGCATCAGTCCACCGGCGCGCGAGTGCTTCTCGTAGATCACGATCTCGTAGCCGAGCGGCGCGAGGTCGTTGGCCACAGTCAGCGAGGACGGACCGGCGCCGATGAGCGCGATGCGCTTGCCGTTCTTCAGCGCCGGCGCCTTGGGGAGGTATTCGCTCACGTCGTCGCGCAGGTCGGCCGCCACGCGCTTGAGCCGGCAGATGGCGACCGGCTTTCCGTCGATCCGCCCTCGGCGGCAGGCGGGTTCGCAGGGGCGGTCGCAGGTGCGGCCGAGGATGCCCGGGAAGACGTTGGACTCGCGGTTGAGCAGGTACGACTCGGTGTACCGCCCCTGCGCGATCAGCCGCAGGTATTCCGGCACGTTGGTGTGCGCCGGACAGGCGTACTGGCAGTCGACGACCTTGTGGTAGTTCCGGGGGTTCGTCGCGTCGGTGTACCAGGCCATGCCGCCTCTACAGACGGGGATCGTGATCTTGCCGGTCGGGATGAGGGGGCGCAAGAGGGGCGCCTGCTTCGTCGGGCCGCGCGCGTCTGGGTCGTTCGCGCGGCTCGGCGTGGGCGCGTGCTTCGTCGGTCCGCGCAGTCCTTTCGCGGCCGGGACTCGTCGCCGCAAACTGCCGCGGCGCGAGACGTCCGCTCCAGGACCGCGCGTGTCCCTCCTTCGCTCGCGCCCGCGACCGGACGCACGGTAGAGATCTCCAGCGTCCGGCGCAGGGAATGCCCGCGACCGGACGCACGGTAGAGATCTCGAGCGTCCGGCGCAGGGACTCGCGCCGGGCCTAGGGCAGCTGCGACGCGTGCTCCGCTTCCGCCTTTCGGTCACCCGTCGCCCGCGCCGCATTCCGTGCGCCGAGCAGAGCGCGATACCGTCGCGGCTCCTTCGTGAGCGTCAACCGATACTCGGCGAGCGCCTCGGCCGGTTTCCCGAGCTCCATCAACAGGTCACCCGTGAGCTCGTGCGCCGGCGCGAGCGGGCCGGGCGTCACCGCACTCTTCTCCGTGGCGTCCTCGCGCGCGGCCGCCTCGCGCATGCGTGCGAGCGCCGAGTCGGGACGATGGTCGGCGAAATCCAGCCACGCTTGCGCCCCGAGCCGCTCGATCGCCACCTGCTCGGCCCAGTACGCCTCCTTCTGCGCGAGCAGCCGATTGCGGATCGCGTCGAGTGAATCGATGCCGGCCCGCGCGCCGGCCGCGTCGCCGGTGTGTGCCGCACCGAGCGCTCGCGCGAAGTACGTCAGCGCTTCCGTGTAGGGAAACGCCGACGCCGTCGGGTACAGCGCCGCAGCCATCGCCCAGTCGCGCCGCTCCATCGCGTAGCGCGCCGGGATCGCCGCGAGCGCGAACACCCCCGCCGCGCCGGGGGCCGCACCCGTCACGGCATTCGGATCGAAGCGGGACGCGTACGCCGGCAGGCTGTCCACGATCGACTTCGCCGAGGAAGTGCGCCCGAGCTGGAGGTACGCGTACGTCGCGTAGTCGGCGGCGTGCAGCATCTCGGACATCGCCCCCGAGCGCTTCGCTTCGTCCATCGAGCGCAGGTTCGTCTCGATCGACTCCTGCCACATCCCCACGCGCGTGAAGGTGTGCGACGGCATGTGCAGCGCGTGCGCCGCGGACGGCGCGATGCGGGCGTAGCGCGCTGCGGCCACGCGGGCGCGCGGCGCGAGGGCCGGAACGTCGTAGGCGTGGATGATGTAGTGCGCGAGCCCGGGATGGTTCGGCTGCCTTTCCCAGAGCTGCTCGAGCGTCGTGCCGGCGTCGATCTGGTTCTTGTACGTCTTGTCCGTCGGCGACGCGGCCGCGACGAGGGCGATGGCGTGGAAGATCCGCGCTTCCGTGTCGGCCGGCTGACGCGCGACGAGATCGGCCATCGCGTTTTCGTACTCGACGATGCGTGCGCGCTGATCGCGGTGCTGGTAGTCCGTGTAGAGCTGGTTTACCGCGCCGATGTCTCCGCGCTCCCGCTCCGTCGCGCCGGCGGCGAGCCGCGAGGCGGCGGTCGCCTCGGCGCGGCCCGGCTCGAGCATCGTCGGCGTGCGGGCGCCGGCGCTCATCGGGTTGGACCACCGGCTCAGCGCGATCCCCCAGTGCGCCATGGCGCAGGAGGAGTCGGCGGCCAGCACTTCGTTGAAGGCACGGATGGATGCGCCGAACTCGAACGAGTGGAGCAGCGCGACGCCGCGGTCGAAGGTGGGCGCGACGGCTGGGTTGCATGACGTCGGGAAGTGCACGGTGCCGAGCTGCTCGGCGCTTCCCGCGTGGTCGTGTTGCTGGGCTGGGAGGCGAGTCGCCAGCACCACCAGCGCCACCAGCGCCACCAGCGCCAGGATGGTCTTCGAGACGGTGAACGGGCGTGCCATGACCGGCCTCCGATGTGATGGCGGCGTCCAATGTCGATCGCGCTGGCGGAGATCGCAATGGCCGCCGCAGGGAATGCCCGCGACCGGACGCACGTGAGGTCCCTCGCCGCTGCCACACCGTGACCCCCTCTCTCGCCGACGCGTCCTAGCCTGTAGGCCGGATCCCCGGCGCTCGGTCATGGAGGCACCCTGGAATCGCTCGCCCTCTCGCCCAACGCGTACCGCATCGTTGCCGGCGTTCTCGTCGTCGCCGCGGTCGCCGGCGTCGCCGTCTTCTTCTCATTCGCGC
>JBBQDE010000138.1:0-7011 GCA_038319425.1 Gemmatimonadales bacterium | reverse complement strand
ACGGCGCCGACGACAACGCGAGCGGCACGGCCGCCGTGCTGGAGCTCGCACGGTTGTTCGCCGCGCGTCCGGCGCGACGATCGATCCTGGTGGCGCACTTCAGCGGCGAGGAGCTCGGCCTGCTCGGATCACAGTGGTTCGTGGATCATCCGCCCGTGCCGCTCGACAGCGTGGCCGCCATGGTGAACTTCGACATGGTCGGCCGCCTGCGGAACGACAAGCTGATCGTGTACGGCGTCGCCACCGCACGCGAGCTGCCGGCGCTGGTGGACAGTGCCAACGTCGCGCCGCGGCTGGCGATCAGCGCGGTGGGCGACGGCTTCGGCCCATCGGACCAGAGCTCCTTCTATACCAAGGGCATTCCGGTGCTGCACTTCTTCACCGACCTCCACGACGACTACCATCGCGCGACGGATGACGTGGAGAAGATCGACGCGCAAGGTGAAGCGCGCGTCGTGGCGGTCGCCGAGCGCGTCGTGCGCGCCATCGCCGACCGTCCGGCGCGGCTCACGCCGGTGCGCATCGCGGCGCCCGCGCCGATGGCGGGCGGGCGCGAAGGCTCCAACGTCTACCTCGGCTCCATCCCCGACATGAGCGCCGGCGACACGCCGGGCCTTCGCCTGAGCGGCGTGCGGGCGGGCAGTCCCGCCGACGCAGCCGGGCTGCGGGCCGGCGACGTGATCGTGTCGCTGGGCGGTCGACCGGTAAAGGACCTCTACGGCTACAGCGACGCGCTGTACGCGCACAAGCCGGGCGACCGTGTCGACATCGAGCTCCTGCGAAACGGCGTGCGGCAGACGGCGGCGGTGACTCTGGGCACGCGCGGGCAGTGATGCCCGCGGTGGTGCGCGGCGCACCCTGATGCCGCTCACCGTGTGGTCGTCCGCCCGCTACACCTTTCCGCTGCCGGCGGGGCATCGATTCCCCGTCGAGAAGTATGCGATGCTGCGGGAGCGCGTCGTCGCGGAGGGTATCGTCGCTTTGGAGCGCGTGCTGGATCCCGACGGCGCGACGGACGATGTGTTGCAGCTGGTGCACACAGCGGACTACGTGTCCCGCTTCGCGGCCGGCGCGATGTCGTCCGCCGAGATTCGGCGGCTCGGCTTTCCGTGGTCGCCGGAGCTCGTCGAGCGATCGCGGCGCGCCGTCGGCGGCACGGTGGCGGCCGCGCGGCATGCGCTCGTGCACGGCACCGCGATGAATCTCGCCGGCGGCACGCATCACGCCTTTCCGGATCATGGCGAGGGATTCTGCGTGTTCAACGACGTCGCCGTCGCCATTCGATTGTTGCGCAACGAAGGTCGTATCCAGCGCGCCGCGGTGCTCGATCTCGACGTGCATCAGGGCAACGGCACGAACGCCATCTTTGCCGGCGACGATGACGTCTTCACCTTCAGCATGCACGGCGGACGCAATTATCCGTTCGAGAAGGTCGCGGGCTCGCTCGACATCGACCTCGGGGACGGAATCGAAGATGCCGAGTATCTCGCGGCGCTCGCCGACGCACTGCCGCGCGTGTTGCATGCGGCGCGGCCGGATCTGGTGCTCTATCTCGCGGGCGCGGACCCCCACGAAGACGATCGCCTGGGGCGGATGAAGCTGACGTTCCGGGGGCTGGAGCGGCGCGACGCGATGGTGATGCAGGCCTGCCGCGAGGTTGGGCTGCCGGTGGCGGTGGTGATCGCGGGCGGGTACGGGGCGCGGATCGAGGACACGGTGGCGGTGCATGTGGCGACGGCGCGGATCGTGGCAGCAATCGGCTGAACAGACAGTTAACTCGTCAATCGATCGCTTGCCGTTGCGGCTCGGGCTCTTAAACGCTTGTCGCCAAAACATTTGGCTTCGGTCAGCTTGGCGAATGTGCGCGGCGCCCTTGACAGTCGATTGACACCCCCTTACGGGCCGCGCCAGGATGGCGTACTGTCTTCTCCCCCACCGTCGGCGCCGCCAGTGCTGACGGGAGTCCTCCCTCTCGTACAGGAGCAGCCGTCATGCGACGCCGCGTGCTGTTGTGCCTCGCGCTCATTTTGGTGAGCGCATGCAATGGCGACAAGATCGGTCAGCCGATCGCAACACCCACCTCGAACACCAAGCAGATCTCCGACGCCGTGCATACGGCTGGTAATCCGGATTTCTTCTTCCTGCCGCCGATGGTGCCGAATCCCAGTGGAGGCACCAACTGGGATGCAGGAGCGTTCAACCCGAGTCTCGCGCCGACGGTCGAGATCTGTGCTACCGCCACCGCCGGCGCCGCGTGCGCCTCGTCGCCGTTGTCCTACCCGGCATCCCTCCGCGCCGCCGATGAGCAGTACGCGTACAACTGGAAAGTACCCACCGATGCACAGGTTTACTATCGCATTACAGTGAAGGTGGGCAGTAAGCCACTTGGTTGGGCCGATGTGCAAGCGGGTACTGCGGCGGAAGTCAAGCACATGGGGACGGGAGAATTCATCCCGCTCGTGGACGGACGCACGTTGCCGATCAAGTTCCGCATCGAACGCTACGCGCTGTGCGCCATTCCTTCGGTCGGTGGCTGCACTTCGGCCTCCGCGGACATCGCGACCACGCCGCTGACCGTTTCCACGGGAACGCCGACCAGCGACCAAATTGGCATTTCGGACGTCAAGGGCGTGTTTATTCCGGCTCAGGGGGGGCCGGACGCCATGCCGGAGACGGTCACGCTCGCGGCCTGTGACGATCTCAGTCCGGTCATTCATCGCCAGACGATCGGCGATTGCGTGCGCGTCACACTCGATCCTGCACGAACACTGAGTACCCATGCGACTGTGTTCATCTGCTCGGTTGGCATCGACGCTGCCGGTTTACCCAATGTGGATCCAGAACAGATTAGGATGTACCGGTCCGACGCGGATGGGGTCGCTGTCCTCCAACCGGCAAACGCGTGCAAGCCTCATTCACCGGGTGGCGTCGCCACTGCGAACCCGAGCCTGCGTGAGATGTTCGCGAGTCTGGCGCATGGCGAGTTCAAGCGCGCTGCGAATGAGGCAGTTGCGCTCGTTTCTCCCAAGGCGCTTTACGCGGCCATGTTCATCGATCTGGGCGGCGGCGGGGAAACGTGCTGCTTCAGCGACTTCCAGTTCGGAGTGCCAAGCGTCCTGATTTATGGTCCGTCGCTATTCAAACGCTCCATTGCTGACCCGCGGCAAAATGAGCAGACACTGGCGGAGGCGGCGGGCATGACCGTCACTGTCTGGGATGCGACAACTTGGCAGACCAAGACCGCCGCAGACTTCGCGCGATTCAGCGCGATCGTCTTCGGGGATCCGGACTGCATTTATTCCACGACGCACCTTAACGCAGCAAGGGCAAATAAGACGGAATGGTCTTCCGTCATTCGAGGTCCCGTGGTGGTGATCGGAACCGATCCAGTGTTTCACCAGCCAGGACATCCTGAAGCTCTGACGTTGATGTCGAATGCTATCAAGTTCGCGGCAAGTGTCCCCGCGACGACGGGTTTGTCGGCGAGCCTCAGCTGCTACTACGACACTGAAAGCAGCGGCGCGACAGCGGTAGATTGGCTCGACGGGGTCGCAGCATTCAGCGTTCGGTCCCGTAGCGGGCTCGGTGAGTCTGCGCACATCCTCAATGGGTTGCATCCGGTGATGAATCTCCTCGACGACGCCGGGCTATCGGGATGGGGTTTCTCAGTTCATGAAGCGCTGCCGACGTTGGACTCGTACCCAACCGGCTTCGAGGCATTGGTCACGATCAATAACTTCTACCCGACCGAGGGACAACCGGCGAATCTGCCGTACATCATCGCTCGTGGTTCTAAGCCCTGATTGAGACTCCGAACGCTTCGCTTCTGGAGACGAAAGCGCTCCGTCACCAGATCCAGGCACCACGGATAGGAGAGGGGCGGTCGAACCGACCGCCCCTCTCCTATATCCCGGTAGCCGGCAGATATTCCAACATGCCTTCGCGACAGGATGCGCAGCTCCGCTTCCACGTCGAGGCATCAGCTCATTTAACGCCTCACGCTGTGCGCGCACATGGCACTCAGCCCGTCCACAAGTACGCACGGCTTCACTACTTCCACCCCCGTCCCGCTCTACTGGGCCGAATACGGCGACCCCAGCGCACCACCCGTGCTCCTGCTGCACGGCGGCCCCGGCGCCAGCCACGACTACCTGTTGCCGCAGATGCTCGAGCTGGCGCGCGAGCATCGGCTCGTCACGTACGACCAGCGCGGTGGCGGCCGCTCGCGCAGCGACGCCGATCGCGCTCAACTCGGCTGGCGCGAGCAGGTCGTCGACGTCGCCCGCATCGCGTCCGAATTGCGAGTGTCTCCGCTCACCATCGTCGGCTACTCGTGGGGCGGCCTGCTCGCGATGCTTTACGCCATCGAAGCCGCGGCGGGGCGCATCGATCCTGCGCCGTCGGCGCTCGCGCTCCTCGACCCCGCGCCAGTCACGCGCGCCTATCGGGATCAGTTCGAGCACGAGTTCGCGCGTCGCCAGGCCGGCCCCGCCGTCGCGGCGCTGCGCGCCGAGCTGCAGCGCTCCGGTTTGAAGGAACGCGACCCCCACGCCTTCCGGCAGCGCTCGTTCGAGCTGAGCGTGGCTGGCTACTTCGCCGACCCACGCCGCGCCCGCGACCTCACGCCCTTCCGCGTGACCGGACGCGTCCAGCAATCCATCTGGCAATCCCTCGGCGACTACGACATACTCCCGGCGCTCGGTACGCTCCGGCTGCCGGCCTTCGTCGTCCACGGAAACGAGGATCCCATCCCACTCGCGTCATCGGAATCGGCAGCGCGTGCCCTCGGGACGGAATGCGTCGTCCTCCGTGACTGCGGGCACGTGCCGTACGTCGAGCAGCCGGACCAGCTCTTCCCGCCTCTCCTCGAGTTCCTGCGCGAGCGCGGCGGTTCACCCCACCCCACCGGGTAACATCAGTGGCCGACGAGATCGTGCAGCCGCACATCGCATCGCTCGACTACGACGGACGTCGCTTCAACGTGTCCTGTCGCATCGCGTTCGACGGCATCGAGTATGTCGGACGCCTCTGGTTCGCCGATGAGAGCTGGGACGACGGCGGCCTCCCTGACCGCGGCGCCCTGCCGGGCCGCACGCGTGAGGAGGTCATCGCCTTCGCACGCCGCCTCACCCAGCAGGACCTCATGCTCCGCTACCGGCGCGCGCTGGCCGAGAAGCGGCGCTTCACCGGCCTGCGCAAGGCGACGGACGAGATCCTCAGCAAGATCCGCTACCTCAACCAGGTCGCGATCTCCATGCGGGCCGGCCTGCTCGACACCGACGGCGCGGCCGCCGAGATCGACCTCACCGAGCGGCAGCTTCACGAGATCGTCGAGCGGCTGAAGACGCACGCCGGAGTGGAAGGGTAAGCCGTTATTTTCCGGGATGGATTCCCGCACGGCCGCGCACGCCCTCTCGCAGATCGCCGCCCATCTCGAGCTGCGCGGCGAGAGCCCCTTCAAGATTCGCGCGTACGAGCAGGCAGCCAAGTCGCTCGTCACGCTCGACACCGATGACCTGGCCGCCCTCGACCGCGCCGGCACGCTCGCGGGAACGCGCGGCCTCGGTCCCGCGACGCTCTCGATCGTCCGCGATCTCATCGCCACCGGCGAATCGCGCTACCTGGACGAGCTGCGCGCCGACACGCCGCCGGGACTGCTCGACCTGCTGCGCGTGCCGGGGCTCGCCGCGCCAAAGATCCACCAGCTGCGCGAGTCGCTCGACATCGAGTCGGTGGACGCGCTCGAGGCCGCGGCGCGCGACGGACGCCTGGCGAAGCTGAAGGGATTCGGGTCGAAGACGGCGGAGAAGCTCCTGCGCGGGATCGCGTTCTTCCGCTCGTCGGGCTCGCGCATGCTGCACCATCACGGCGCGGCGCAGGCGCGGGCGATCCTCGCCGTGGTGCGCGGCCATCCCGACGTGGTGACGGCGGAGGTGGCCGGCTCGGTGCGTCGTCACGGCGAGACGATCGGCGACACCGACATCGTCGCGTCGTCGCGTACCGATCCACGCCTCGTCGCCGCCTCCTTCGTTCACGCGGCCGGCGTGCGCGACGTGTCGCGCGGCGACACAGCCTCGCCGTCGATCACGTACGCCGACGGCACGCGCCTCGACCTGCACTGCGTCTCCGAAGCCGACTTCGCGGTCGCACTCTGGCGTGCGACCGGCTCGGCCGCGCACGTGGCCGATGTGACGGCGAGGCTCGCCGAGCGCGGCTACGCGCTGCACGACGACCTGCTGCGCGATCGAGACGGCGCCGCCATGGCGATCACTGACGAAGCGGCGCTGTACGCGCTGGCCGGACTGTCGCTCGTGCCGCCGGAGATGCGCGAAGCGCACGGCGAGATCGAGCGCGCGGCACGAGGGCCGTTGCCGCCGCTGCTCACGCTCGACGACATTCGCGGCGCCCTGCACTGCCACACCACCTGGTCGGACGGCAAGGCGACCGTGGCCGAGATGGCCGACGCGGCGCGCGCGCGCGGATGGCGCTACATCGGGATCACCGACCACTCGCAGGCAGCGTTCTATGCTGGTGGCCTGTCGCCGGACAAGGTACGACTCCAGCACAGCGAGATCGACGGCCTGAACGCCCGGTCGCACGACGGGTTTCGCATCCTCAAGGGAATCGAGGCGGACATCCTCGCCGGCGGCGCCATCGACTACGATCAGAAGTTGCTCGACACGTTCGACTTCGTGGTGGGATCCGTGCACGCGCGCTTCGCGATGGACGAGCGCGCGATGACCGACCGCCTTCTTCGCGCGCTCGACGATCCGCATCTGACCATTCTCGGCCACCCAACGGGTCGGCTGCTCCTGTCGCGCGACGCGTATCCGGTGGACATGGAGACCGTGATCGGGAAGGCCGCCGAGCGTGGCGTAGCGGTCGAGATCAACGCCGACCCGCGCCGCCTCGACCTGGATTGGCGTCTCGTGCCGATGGCCAGGTCACTCGGCGCGACGTTCGAGATCGGGCCCGACGCGCATGCCGCGAACGCACTGGACAACATGGGCT